>JAHEDL010000451.1 GCA_024641255.1 Pseudorhodobacter sp. | reverse complement strand
GCATTTGACACCGATACCATCGAAATTTCTGCACAAAGCGCATCAAAAATATGGCCCATGGGATTCTCCCTTTGTTCACCGCTTACCCTTTCTAAAGGAATCACCCTTAAGCCTTGGTGAAGCGATCCAGGGAGAATCCCGATGTTTGAAAATCTTGAGCTACTGAAAATGGCCGGCGCAATGTCACAACGGGCTGGCGCCCGGATGAGCGTGGTGGCGCAGAACATCGCGAATGCCGACACCCCCGGCTTCAAGGCGATGGATCTGCCATCTTTTGCCGAAACCTACGACGAAAGCGGCGCGGCGATGCGGGCAACCCGGTCGGGCCATTTCGCGACCGACGCAGGTGCGGCAGAACCCAGCGCACGGCGGGCAAAGGGCGCGGCGGCGCCCAACGGCAATACTGTCTCGCTTGAACAGGAAATGGTTAAAACGGCGACCATCCGACAAGACCATGACATGGCGCTTTCGATCTATCGCGCCTCGACCGACATCCTGCGCGCCAGCCTTGGCCGGACTTGATAGGGGGCGATGATGGTTGATCTTTCAACGTCGCTGTCTTTCGCAGCATCGGGGATGGAGGCACAGGCGCAACGCTTGCGGCATGTCTCTGAAAACATTGCAAACGCAGACACCCCCGGTTACCGGCGCAAGGTAGTCGGCTTTCAAGAAGCCATGGCCACGGGTCTGGTTGAAACCACGCCGGTGCATCTGGACCAAAGTCCGCTGACCAGCATTTACGATCCGGGCAACCCGCTTGCCGATACCAGCGGGCACTATGACGGATCAAACGTCGATCTGGTGATCGAAATCGCCGACGCGCGCGAAGCCCAGCGCAGTTACGACGCCAACCTCAAATTGTTCGATCAGGCGCGGCAGATGACGCAAAGCCTGTTCGATCTTTTGCGCAGATAAGGAGATCCAGAATGGATGTCAGAACGTCCCTTGCCGCCCAATCTTATGCCCAAACCCGCAGCAACGCAGCCCCGGATGCCAGCAGCCGCAGTACCGAAGAAACCATTGGGCAAATGGTGGGCAGTTTCGCCGACACGCTGGCGCAGGGCGAACAAACCGCCCGCGCCGCAATGACCGGCAGCGCCGATCCGCACGCTTTGGTGCAGGCTTTGGCCAGCACGCAGCTTGCCGTAGAAACGGTAACGACGGTGCGTGACAAAGTGGTCGAGGCGTATCAGGAAATCCTGAGGATGCCGGTATGACCGACCAGACGATCTACGACATTCTGCGCCAAAGCCTGTGGACAGCAGTGCTGATGTCAGCGCCGTTGCTGACGGTGGCGTTGGTGGCGGGGGTCGTGATCGGCCTGTTTCAAGCCCTGACCTCGATTCAGGAAAACACCCTTACGTTCGTGCCGAAAGTTGGCGCCATGCTGGTCGTGTTCTGGGCCTCGATGAGCTTCATGACGGCCACGCTCGTGGCCTTTTTCACTGACCGCATCATTCCACTTATCGCCGGAGGATGACATGGACGCAGCTGGCTATACCACGCTGACCCGCCAATCGGGGCTGATGCGGGAAATGCAGGTGGTGGCGAACAACATCGCCAACATCTCGACCACCGGATTTCGCCGTGAGGGCGTTGTTTTTGAAGAATATATTGCCAAAACGCCCGACGGCCCCTCGCTGTCGATGGCCAGCGGCGATGGCCGGGTGATTGACCTGACGCAGGCCGGAATCTCACAGACCGGCGGTGCGTTTGATCTTGCCATTCAGGGCGACGGCTTTTTTCAGGTGCAAACCCCGGATGGCCCGCGCCTGACCCGTGCGGGAAATTTCACCCCGTCGCCGACGGGTGAACTGGTGACCAATGACGGCTATCGGCTGATGGATGATGGCGGCGCTGCAATTGTGCTGCCTCCCGGCGCCACCAAGATTGCCGTCGCCCAGGATGGAACCCTGTCGGCAGATGGCGCGCCGGTTGCGCATATTGGTCTGTGGCAGCCCGGTGATCCGCTTAGCCTGCAGCATCAGGCCGGCACGATGTTTTCGGCAGACTCGGTGCAGCCAGCAACCGGCGGCGTGATCATGCAGGGCTATCTGGAAGACAGCAACGTCGAGCCGGTGCAGGAAATCGCCCGGATGATCGAAGTTCAGCGCGCCTATGAACTCGGCCAAAGCTTTATGGATCAAGAAGATAAACGGATGCGCGGCGTCGTTGACACGCTGGGCCGATAGGAGATCAGAATGAACGCCCTTCAGATCGCAGCCTCGGGGATGAGCGCGCAACAAATGCGCGTTGATGTAGTTGCAAACAACCTCGCCAACATGTCCACCACCGGCTACAACCCGCGCCGCGCAGACTTTGCTGACCTGCATTATCAACAGCTTGCCCGCCCCGGCACGGTTTCGGCCCAAGACGGATCGGTGTTGCCGACCGGCGTGCAAATGGGCCTTGGCGTGCGGCCTTCTTCGGTTTCGGTGGTTCTGGGCCAGGGTACGCTGTCGCAAACCGGCGGCGATCTGGATGTTGCCATCGAAGGCAAAGGCTATCTTGAAATTACCCTGCCCTCTGGCAGCCCCGCCTACACCCGTGATGGCGCGCTGAAACGGTCTGCCGATGGGCTGATCGTGACTTCAGACGGCTTTCAGGTTTCGCCCGGCATCACCATTCCTTCGGATGCACGCGACGTGTCGATAAATGCAAACGGCGAGGTTTACGCCTCGTTCGCCAATCAGGTGCAGCCGCAGCTTTTGGGGCAACTTTCAATCGTTGGCTTTACCAATGACAAGGGGCTAGAGGCGATTGGCTCTAACGCCTTTGTCGAAAGCCCGGCCTCGGGTGCGGCGATTGTCAGCACCCCGGGCCTGGATGGTTTGGGCACCGTGCGGCAGGGCTATCTTGAGGAAAGCACAGTCGATTCCGTGCGCGAAGTAACAGAGCTGATCAAGGCGCAACGTGGCTATGAACTGAATGCCAAGGTGATTACCGCCGCCGACCAAATGCTGTCTGCCACCACGCAGGTGCGATGATGTGGCGGTTTGCGCTAATTCTTCTGCCCCTGCCCGCGCTGGCTGACAGCGTGGTCGCAACCCGGACAATCCGCGCCCATGTCGCGCTTTCGGCCGATGATATGACCATGGTGGCGATGGATATTCCCGGCGCGTTAAGCGATTCCGCCACCGCGGTCGGGCAAGAAACCCGGGTGATTGTTTACGCCGGGAAACCGATTCACGCTGAAGATCTTGGCCCCACGGCCATCATCGAACGCAATCAGATCATTCCGCTGTCTTACAGCGTTGGCGCGCTTTCGATTCTGACCGAAGGCCGCGCGCTTGCCCGCGGCGGTGCTGGCGAAATGATTGAAGTTATGAACCTAAGCTCGCGCACCAAGGTCCTTGGCCAGATTGGCCCTGATGGCGTGGTGCATGTTGGCCCCTCTTCCTAAAGGACTTCCCATGCGTTTTTTGCTTGTTTCCCTGTTGCTGCTGACGGCCTGCGCCCGGATGGATCAAGTTGGCCGCGCGCCGGATTTTTCGCCGCTTGAAGGCAGCTATCAGCACCACGCCATGTATTCCAATCCGATGCCGGAAAACACTGCACCCGATGGGCCGACCGACGCCTCCTCGCTGTGGACTGCGGGGCGCAGTTCGCTTTTCGGTGATCGGCGGGCGACCCGGCGGGGTGATATTTTGACGGTTGTGATCGAAATCGACGATAGCGCCGAAATCAAAAACTCCACCGGTCGCAGCCGCAGCGGGTCGGAAAAAATGGGGGTGCCATCGCTGTTTGGCATTCCTGAAAGCCTGAATCGCGACATGAAAGGCGGGGCCACCATGGACAGCGCCGTCGATACCTCGTCTTCGTCCAGCTACAAAGGCGATGGATCGGTAAAGCGCAACGAAAAGCTGACGTTGCGGGTGGCGGCGACCGTGGTTGAAGAGCTGCCGAACGGCGTGCTGCGCATTGAAGGCCAACAAGAAGTGCGGGTGAATTTTGAACTTCGCGAGCTTTTGGTCACCGGCTATGTGCGGCCGATCGACATCTCGCGGCAAAACGAGATCACCTATGACAAGATCGCTGGCGCGCGGATTTCTTACGGCGGTCGCGGCCAAATCACCGACGTTCAGCAACCCCGCTATGGGCAGCAGGTTGCAGATGTCATTCTGCCGTTTTGAGGTTTCACCATGATCCGCAAAATTCTACCCATTCTGCTGGCGCTTGTCGGCCTTGGTATTGGCGGCGGAGCAGGGTTTTACTTGCGCCCCGCCCCGGCTGCCGAAGCCACCCCGGCTGAAGGCGAATCTGCCACCAAAGAACATGGGGCAGAGGCAGCCCCTGCCGAAGGCGAAGCCGCTGGCCACACAAAACCGGCCGAAGACGCCGCCGCTGAAAGCGATCCGGAATCCGGGCCGGAATACATCAAGCTTAGCAACCAATTCGTGATTCCGGTGCTGGAAAAAGGCCAGGTCAATTCGATGGTGATCTTGGCGCTTAGCCTAGAGGTAGAGCATGGCACCGC
>JAHEDL010000437.1 GCA_024641255.1 Pseudorhodobacter sp. | reverse complement strand
TGGCTGGCACGGTTTTGGTGGCCATTGCGGGGGACCGAAAAGTTGAAGGGCAAGAGTATGTTGTCGATAGCGCAACCGGCGTGATCAGCTTTGTCACTGCGCCAGATATCGGTGCGGCGATCACTGCTGGTTTCGAATTTGATGTGCCCGCGCGTTTTGACAGCGACCGTATTCAAACTTCCGTTGCATCGTTTCGGGCGGGTGATGTGCCGAACGTGCCGATTGTCGAGGTGCGGGTATGACCACAGCACGCGATGCATTGTTGGACCATCTGGGCCAAGGTGTCACAACGGTTTGCCGGGCGTGGCTGGTGAGCCGCAAGGATGGCGCGACGTTCGGCTTTACCGATCACGACACCGATTTTGGCTTTGACGGCTATGTGTTCAAAGCAAGCTCTGGCCTGACGGCGCGGGCGTTGCAGCAAAGTTCGGGGCTTGCGGTCGACAACTCTGAAACCCTTGGCGCACTTTCGGACGCCTCCATCGACGAGGCCGATATTGTCGCTGGCCGCTTTGACGGCGCAGAGGTGCGGACCTGGTTGGTAAATTGGGCCGATGTCACGCAGCGGATGGAACAGTTTCGCGGCAGCTTTGGTGAGATCACCCGATCTGGCGGGGCTTTCAAAGCCGAACTGCGCGGCCTGACCGATCAGTTGAACCAACCGCGCGGGCGGATTTATCAGCGCAGTTGTTCGGTGATGTTGGGGGATCGGCGCTGCGGTATTGATGTGACGGCACCGGGTTATAGCGCCGATGTCGCCATTACCGATTTTGATGCAACGGGGCGTATGGTGTTTTCTGGCTTGGCGGCCTTTGCAAACGGGTGGTTCGAACGCGGTCGCGTTACAGTATTGACCGGCGCTGCGGCGGGCTTGGTTGGCATCGTAAAATCCGATCAGTTGGTGGGTAGCACGCGTTCAGTTGACCTTTGGCAAGCCTTTGCAGTGCGGATCGCCGTTGGCGATCACGTGCGGCTGCAGGCTGGCTGCGACCGCACTAGTGCCACCTGCAAAACCAAATTCGCGAATTTTCTGAATTTTCGAGGGTTTCCGCATTTGCCGGGCGAAGATTGGTTGGCGTCATACCCCGTCGCCTCACGCCCGAATGACGGTGGGAGCATGGGGCGATGACGCAAGGCGACCGCATCGTCAACGTCGCGCGCTCGTGGATCGGAACGCCTTACTTGCATCAAGCCAGCCTGAAGCTGGCTGGCACCGATTGTCTGGGCCTGCTGCGCGGGGTGTGGCGCGAGGTGCTGGGGCAAGAGCCTGAACCTGTGCCAGCGTATTCGGCCGACTGGTCCGAGGCGTCGGGCTCCGAACAGCTTTACGCTGCGGCAACGCGCTGGTTGCACGCGAAGAATGTCGACACCGAAGCGGCAGGTGACGTGCTGCTGTTCCGGATGCGGTCGGGGGCAGTGGCCAAACATCTTGGCATTGCCGCATCTTGCGGACCCTACGCCACGTTCATTCACGCCTACACCGGGCACGGCGTTGTCGAAACAGCACTCAGCGATCCGTGGCGGCGAAAGATTGCCGCGCGCTTCAAGTATCCTGAAAGGGCATGATAAATGGCGACACTTCTTTTGTCGGCCGCCGGGGCCGCTGTTGGGGCTGGCTTTGGCGGAACCGTGCTGGGCCTGTCAGGGGCGGTGATTGGCCGCGCTGTTGGTGCAACGCTTGGCCGCGCGATTGATCAACGCGCGCTTGGCGCCGGGTCCGAGGCAGTTGACGTTGGCAAAGTCGACCGATTCCGCATCATGGGGGCAAATGAAGGCGCCGCTATTGCACAGATCTGGGGGCGGGTCCGGCTGTCTGGTCAGGTGATCTGGGCCAGCCGGTTTCAGGAAAATGTCGCGCGCTCGGGCGGTGGCAAGGGCATGCCACGACAGGCAACGCGGCAGTATTCCTATTCGGTCAGCCTTGCCATCGCGCTTTGTGAAGGCCGTATTTCTCGCGTTGGCCGGGTTTGGGCCGATGGCAATGAAATCGAACCTGATACGCTTAACCTGCGGGTTTACAGCGGCGACGAGGCACAGCTTCCCGATCCCAAGATCGAGGCTGTCGAAGGTGCTGGCAACGCGCCAAGCTACCGCGGCACCGCCTATGTGGTGATCGAAGACCTGCAACTTTCGCAATATGGCAATCGGGTACCGCAGTTTTCCTTCGAAGTCATTCGCGCAGCACAGGGCGATGCAACCGCGGCTGTGCCGGGGTTGTCCAAAATCATTCCCGGCGTTTGCTTGATACCCGGAACCGGCGAATACGCGCTTGCCACCACGCCGGTGCATTATTCACACGGCCCGGGAAAGCTGCGGTCGGCCAACGTAAACTCTTATGCGGGCAAGACCGATTTCGCGGCATCCTTGGAGGCGTTGTCTGAAGAACTTCCGACAGCAGCCTCGGTGTCTTTGGTCGTATCATGGTTTGGCAGCGACCTGCGCTGCGCGACCTGCCAGATCCAGCCCAAGGTGGAACAGAAGCTTTACGATGGCGTGTCGATGCCGTGGTCGGTGTCTGGCGTCACCCGCGCGATGGCGGTCGAAGTGCCCAAGCTGCAAGGCGCATCGGTTTATGGCGGCACCCCCACCGATACATCGGTCATCGAGGCGATTTTCGCGCTGAAACAGGCCGGAAAGCTGGTGACGTTCAATCCGTTTATTCTGATGGATCAACTGGATGGCAACACGCTGCCCGATCCGTGGTCGGCTGCCGTTAGCCAACCAGCCCTGCCGTGGCGTGGCCGTATCAGCCTCGATAAGGCGTTTGGCCAAGCGGGGAGCGTTGACCAAACCGCTGCCGCCAACGCTCAGGTCGCGGCATTTTTTGGCACGGCGCAACCGGCCCAATTTACGATCCTCGGGCATAGCGTCAGCTACTCTGGCCCCGCCGAATGGAGCTATCGGCGCTTTGTGCTGCATTACGCCCATCTTTGCGCAGCAGCAGGCGGTGTCGACGTGTTTTGCATTGGCTCCGAGCTGCGCGGTTTGACCCAAATTCGCGGCACCGCTGGCGCGTTTCCCGCGGTTGCGGCGTTGCGGCAATTGGCGGCTGATGTGCGCGGCATTCTGGGCGCCGCGACCAAAATCACCTATGCAGCGGATTGGTCAGAATATTTCGGCTATCACGTTGGCAACAATGTGTATTTCCACCTTGATCCGCTGTGGGCAGACCCAAACATCGACTTCATTGGGATCGACAATTACATGCCTGTCGCCGATTGGCGCGCCGGCAACGATCATCTGGATGCCCATTGGGGCGACACCTATAATGTCGAATACCTGCTGGCCAATCTGGCGGGTGGTGAAGGGTTTGATTGGTACTATGCCGATGCGGCGGGCCGTGAGGCGCAACTCCGGTTGCCGATCGGCGATGGGGCCCACGGCGAAGATTGGATCTACCGCTACAAAGATTTGCGCGGCTGGTGGTCAAATTCGCACCACGAACGCCTTAACGGCCTGCGTCAAGCAACGCCAACCGCTTGGGTCGCCGGATCAAAACCCATCCGCTTTACCGAATTTGGCTGTGCGGCAATCGACAAGGGTACCAATCAGCCCAACCTGTTTCTGGACCCCAAATCATCAGAATCCGCGCGGCCTGCGTTTTCGAACGGCATGCGTGATGATCTTTTGCAGCTAAGTTTCTATCAGGCGATGTTTCAACATTGGACCAATGCCGAAAACAATCCGGCTTCGGCGCTATATTCGGGCCGCATGGTCGATTTTGCGCATTCAACAGCTTGGGCGTGGGATGCGCGGCCGTTTCCGGCATTTCCCGGCAACGCGGCATTGTGGACCGACAGTGAAAACTATGAACGCGGGCATTGGCTTAATGGCCGTGCTTCGAATGAACCTTTGTCGGCGGTGATTGGCGAAATCTGCGCGGCGGCGGGAGAAAGCTTTGATGCCACCGACGCAAAGGCGGTGGTAAGGGGCTATATGATCGGAGAGGTTGGCACGGCGCGGGCCGCGTTGCAGCCGCTGATGCTGGCCTATTCAACCGACGTGGTCGAGCGAGAGGGGCGTTTGCGCTTTCAAACCCGCCGTGCCACGCCCCAGTTGACGTTAAATCGTGATACCTGTGCCGTAACGCCTGACGTGGACGGCATTGTCGAACTTTCTCGGGCCGCCGAGGCAGAGATGCCGTCGCATTTGCGGTTGACCTATATCGACGCTCAGGCGGATTTTGCCGCCGCGACCGCAACGGCGTTGGCCCCCGACAGGCCCGGCGACGTTGTGTCGCAATCCGAACTTCCGCTTGTGCTTTTGGCCTCTGAAGCCACCGCGATTGCCGAACGCTGGCTGGTCGAAGCCAGTGTCGCGCGAGATAGCACCCGGTTTGCGCTGCCAAAATCAAACCTCGCGGTGGGTGTGGGTGACACCGTGGCACTGGACGGCAACCTGTACCGCATTGATCGGGCAGAGCTTTCGGATCTGCAACTGCTTGAAGCCGTTCGTGTCGACCCGCGGGTTTATCAACCGTC
>JAHEDL010000424.1 GCA_024641255.1 Pseudorhodobacter sp. | reverse complement strand
GGTCAGGCCTTCGGCCTCCATGAAGGCGAAGAGCTGGCCGAGTTGATCGTCGATCTGTTTGATCAGGCCCATATAGGCGGGGATGACGGTTTCGCGCGCGCCTTCGCGGTTGAACACCGTTGAATAGCGTTCGGCCTGAAACGCGGCAAGGATCGGGTGCGGGGCGTCGCGTTCGGCGGCGCTGCGGCGGGCGGGCAGCACATGCTGGGGGCCATACATGTCGTGGTAGGGCGCGGGAACGATATAGGGCCAATGCGGTTTGATATAGCTGAGATGCAGGCACCAGGGTTGGTCTTGGGTTTTGGCCTCGCGCATGAACTGCATGGCGCGGCGGGTCATATAGGGGGTTTCGGAATGTTCGTCGGGCAGCCGGGCGGCCTTGTCGGCATGCGCCCAAAGCCAACCGTTTTGCAGCGTGCCATCGGCTGCCTGCCCCGAGTTGGCCCAATCTTGCCAAGGATTTTCGGCATCAAAGCCGTGGTCGCGCAGATAGGCGTCATAGGCCGGGTCGGGGGAATAGGGGCCATCGGGGTGCAGGCCATCGTCGCGTTCGTAGGGGTCAAAGCCGCATTCGGAAACGCGCACGCCGATCACGCTATCGGCGGCGATGCCCAAGCGCTGCATGCCTTCTTGATCGGCAACCATATGGGTCTTGCCAACCAGCACCGACCGCATGCCAAGTTTGCCCAAGTGATCGCCCAGCGTCAGTTCGCCCACCTTGAGCGGCACGCCATTCTGGGTAGAGCCATGCGTGCGCATGTAGCGGCCGGTATAGGTGCACATCCGCGACGGGCCGCAGATGGTGGATTGCACATAGGCTTGGGTAAAGCGCAGGCCGCGCGCCGCCAAAGCGTCGATGTGCGGGGTGTGCAGATGCGGGTGGCCATAGCACGACAGGTAATCGGCGCGCAGTTGATCACACATGATGAACAGGATGTTTTTGGCCATGATCTATTCCGTTGGCCGCTGGTCACGATAGTGCCAGAACAGCCATTTCTTTTCCAACCGGAACACCCCGGCATTCACCAAAACCCCAGCCAGCGAGATGAAAGCGATGCCCGCAAGCCCAGCGTCGATTTTGAAGGTTTCCTGACTGCGTTGCAGGTAGGTGCCGATGCCATTCGTCGACAGCAGCATTTCCGAAGTCACCGACACCAGCAGCGACGAAGCGATGGCCAGCCGCGCGCCCGTGGCGATCATCGGCAGTGATGAGGGCAGGTCGATCAGCCGCATGGTTTCCAACCGCGACAGATGCAGCGACCGGGCGACGCGGCTTAGCATCGGGTGGATGGAATGCGAGGCTTCGTAGGTGTTCATCAGCAGCGGCACGGCGGCGGCATAGGCGATGATGACGACCTTGGCCCAATCGCCGGTGCCGGCGAACAGCATCACCAGCGGGATGATGGCGGGCGGAGGCAGAGTTGCTAGCATATCCATCAGTGGTTCCAGCACTTTGCCAAGGCTGCGAAAGCGGCCAAGGAAGATGCCAAGCGGAATCATGGTCAGGCTGGCCACCGCAAAGCCCGCACCGGCGCGCAGCAGGGTGATGCCCAGTTCGTGCAGGATTACCGGATAGTTTTTCCAGATCGCCAGAACAACTTTGCCGGGGCCGGGGAACAGTGGCGTTGGTTGCAGCAGCGCCGCGATCTGCCACAGGATCAGGATTGCGGCAGGAACGCTTAGGCCAAGCAGGGCGATGCGGGTTGTGGGCTTCATTCGGGTCGCTCCATCATCCGCAGGTGCCAACCGGTGACGGCGCGGCGCAACAGGTTGACCAAGCCGTTCAGCAACACGCCATTCAGGCCCACAAGGAACATCAGGCCGAACACTTCGGGCGTGCGCAGGGCGAAGGCCTTTTTGAAGATCATAAAGCCAATGCCGTCACGCCCCGCCAACATTTCGGATACGATCACGGCGATCAGGCTGATGGTGGCGGCATAGCGGATGCCGGTAAAGATTTCGGGCAGCGCAGCGGGAAGTTTGATGCGCCACAACAGGCCCCAGTTGCTTAGGCCAAACATCCGGCCAGTGTTCAGTTGCACCGCCCCCACCCCAGACAGCGCCGCGACGCCGTTCAGGTAGGGCGGCCAGACGGTGACAAGAATGATGACGAAGGCATACAGTTTCGCGCCCAGCCCCAACATGAACACCGCCATTGGCACGAAAGCCGCGGGCGGAATGGGTTGCAGCACATCGGAAACATAGCGAAAGCCGCGCGACAGCACCGGCGACAGATCTGACAAGATGGCAAGGGTGATGCCAAGCGCCGCCGCCCCAACCAGCCCGATCAACGCGCGGCCAAAGGTTTGCGCCCAAGCGGTTAGCACGCTGCCATCGGCCAACATCTGCCAGAACGCGGTGGCGATGCTAAGGATCGACGGGAAGTATTTTTCCGGCACCACACCTGACAGAAAAACGATCTGCCAAGTTCCCAGCACAAGGGCGGCACAGATTGGCACCCGCAGGCGTTCGGCAACGACGGCTGCGGTCATGACAGTTTTTGCCCCTGACGCATGCCCCGGATCAGCGCCAGCACTTCATGGCGGGCGTGCAGAAAACCGGGGGCTTCGCGGGTGGTCAGTTGATCGCGCGGCATCGGCAGATCTACCACGACTTCGCGCACCACGCGGGTCGGGCGCGGGCCAAGCACCAGCACGCGGTTGGCCATGTAAACCGCCTCTTCCACGTCATGGGTGACAAGAACGCAGGTTTGTTTGAAGCGCTGCGCGACATCCAGCAGCAGGTCTTGCATATCGGCGCGGGTCTGCGCGTCGACCGCTGCAAGCGGTTCGTCCAGCAGCAAAAGTTCCGACTGCGAAGCGATGCCGCGGGCAATCGCCACACGTTGCTGCATGCCGCCCGACACCTGCCACGGGTAATGGCCGCCAAATCCGGTCAGGCCGACCGCCGCCAGAATTTCTTCGGCACGGGCGCGTTTGGCGCGGGCATCCATGCCCTGCACCCGCCGCATGCCAAACAACACGTTATCAAGGTTGGTTTTCCACGGCAGCAGCGACCGCGAGTAATCTTGGAACACCACCGAAAGGCCAATCGGCGGTTGGTCAACCACCTGCCCCTTGAAGCTGACCGCGCCGTCGCTGGGCGCCAGCAACCCCGACAGGCACATCAGCAGCGTGGTCTTGCCGCACCCCGACGGGCCGACCAAAGACACAAACTCGCCCTTGGCAATCGACAGGGTCAGACCGTCGATGATTGGCATGCGGGCCGAACCAGAGCCGTAGCTTTTGCCAACCCCGTCGGCGGTAAGTATTGCGGGCATTCGCGGCTCCTTGGCAAAAAAGGGCGGGCCATGACAGCCCGCCAGATGGGTAGGATGGACGCTTAGTATTTCACTTCGGCAACAAAATCGGCACCGTTCAGCGGGCCGGGCTGCATGCCGGTGGCCACCATGGCATCAAGGATTTTCTGCACGTCAGCAGCGGTGATTGCCATGCTTTCATTGACGATCGGCAGGCTGAAAGACTTGGCCGCATCGGGGGTCAGTTCCATGAATTGCACGGCGGCCCCTTCCAAGGCGCTGCGGTCGGCCAACAGTTCTTTGCGGGCCTTGTCCATCACCTGCGCCACTTTGACCGCGGTTTCGCCGTTGGCCGCAAGCCAATCGTCGCTGGCAAACAGCGCATCGTTCATCAGCGGTTGCGCCAGATCGTGCAGCGTGCCTGCGGCGACCGTGACCGGGGCAAGGGCGGCGTTACCGCTCATCGAGGCGTAGAACGGGTTGATGGTGCAGGTGGCGTCAATGTTGCCCTGCTCTAGCGCGGCTTCTTGTTCGGGGAAGGGCAGAACCACCGGTTCGACATCGTCGATGGTCAGGCCGACCGAGGCCAGATGATCGCGCCACATCAGTTCGCACAGGCCACCATTGGCGTTGAAGGCAATCTTCTTGCCCTTCACGCCCGCAAGATCGGTGATGCCCGACGCGCCAGAGGCGACGAGCCACGTATACTTCTTGTCGGGATCAACCTCTTGCGCCAGTTGCAAGAACATCTTGACCGGCACGCCATTCAAGCGACCGTTGATCGGCGGCACCGGGGCGGCATAGCCGATATCAGCCTCGCCCGAGGCGATGGCCGCAACCACGGCGGGACCGCCCTGCACGGCGATAAATTCGGGGTCTAGCCCGGCTTCGGCGAAATAGCCTTTGTCTTGCGCATAAAGCGCGGGAAGCATCGAGTCTGCCAAGAAATACGCCACGCGCAGCTTGGTGCCTTCGGCCCAGGCCAAAGCGCCAGAGGCGAACACGGCGGCAACAGCCACCCCGCCCAGCACTGCCCGCCGGATGAATTTTGCCATTTGCATCTCCCTATTATATGGTTCATTGTGTAAACCGTTGGTTCAAATACTGTGCAGGGATTGCACCTTTCCGTCAACAGTGCAGGTGTTTTTATTTAACGTGTGAAAAGAGGTAGAAATTCCATGACGATAGCGGTCAAGAGGGCGCTTTCTTTGTTGGACCTGTTTTCAGAATCAG
>JAHEDL010000419.1 GCA_024641255.1 Pseudorhodobacter sp. | reverse complement strand
CATCGTCCCGGAATCCTTGAAGATTATTCATCGACCCGAAAAGATCGACGCCCGCCTGATCCCCGGTCACTGGGCGGGTGACAGGATCAAGGGCGCGTCCAACCGCTCCTCGGTCGGCACGCGGGTCGAGCGCAAGACCCGCTTTGTCACCCTTGCCAGGATGGAGGGCAACGGGGCCGCGGCGGATGTGGAAGGCTTTACCCGCCAGATGAAGACCTGCCCGCCTTTCTGCGACAGAGCCTGACCTGCGACCGGGGCCTCGAAATGGCCTGCCACCCCGAACTCGCCCGCCGCATGAAGATCGACATCTGGTTCTGCGATCCCCATGCCCCTTGGCCGCGCGGATCGAACGAAAACACCAACGGCCTGCTGCGCCAGTTTCTGCCCAAAGCGGCCGATCTGCGCCAGTTCACCCAGCGCGATCCTGATCACAACGCCAAACGCATGAACGACCGACACAGGCGTTGCAATTGCTGCTTGAGTTAACCAAACCTTAAAATCAACACCTCAACCCGTTGATTTAAAATAACTAAAAAAGGTCCCGAGTTGGGACCGCCCCTTAGGGCTGCAAAATCCAATCCTGAACCGACGCCATCAAGGGGCGGAAATAGGCCACAATCCGCCCCTCTGGCGGGGCTTCGGCTGCCTCGGCCCAAGGGGCCACGCCATGAATGGTCAGCCGGTGCAGCAGCACCGCCTCCCCCGGCCGCCCCGGCGCCTCGACCCGTTTGCAGGTTTCAAAAACCCGCGCCCGCGCCGCCTGATAGGCCGCAGTCACGTCCACTTTTGCCCAGTCCGGCTCCGGCTGCGCCCGAAACGCCGCCAGCAGCGCCTGCCTGATAATCTCGTGGCTGCCTTCCCAGATCACCAGCGGCGACGCCCCCGCCCCGACCTCGTTCAGCGGCAATCCCAGTATCCAGCGATGCGGCTCCTGCACCATCCGCCGTTTTTCCGGCCCCACCGCGATCAGCCCATCCAGATGCGCCGCATCCCGCCGCAACCGGAACCGATAGGCCGCGTCTGTCTCCTGATCCGAAGGCTGCGGATACCCCGGATAAACCGCCGAAAGCTGCCCCTGGTGCAGCGCCTCACGCGCGATCCCCAGCGTCTCCCACGGAAACGCCACCTCAGCAACCGCACCATCCGGCCCGTTCGGCAACAGATCCAACCCAACCGCCCAAGTGCCCCCGCAGCGCAGCGGCTCGTCCGTCTCGGCCAAGGCCCGCACCGCCGCCGGCAGCGCCGCCGCCGCCCAAGCCGCGATCTGCGGCTGAAACCCGATGCGCCGCCAGCCTACCATCCCACCACCTTACGCAGCATATTCAACGCCACCAGCGTGATGAAAACCGCAAACGCCCGTTTCAGCGGTTTCGGATCCATCGCATGCGCAAGCTTCACCCCCCAGGGCGTCGTCAACATTGTCGATCCGATCACCACCAAAAACGCAGGCAAATTCACCGCCCCCAAAGTGAACGGCGGCGCATCAGCGATGGGGACAAACAAAAAACCCACCACCGACGGCACCGCGATCAACACGCCAAACCCCGCCGCCGTCGCCACCGCGCGATGGATCGGCACTGAATACAGGCTCATCAACGGCACGCCAAAGGTGCCGCCGCCAATGCCCATCATCGCGGAAAAGAACGCAAGCAGCGTCGCCATCACGCCACGCGCCGGCTGTCCCGGCATGACAGGACCAAGCCGCCAATCGGCCCGGCCAAACGCCATATACAAACCCGCCAATCCCGCCAGCACCCCAAACACCACTTGCAGCACAACAGATTTAACCTGCGCCGCCACCAACGTCCCAGCCAGCGCGCCCACCACGATAAACGGTGCCCAATCGCGCAGCATCTGCCAGTCAACTGCGCCTTTCTTGTGATGCGACATCACCGATCGCGGCGAGGTCACGACAATCGTGGCCAAACTGGTCGCCACGCAAATCTGCATCAGCTGCGCGCCGCCATAGCCCAAGTGATTGAACGCATAGAAGAAGGCCGGCACCAAAACGATGCCGCCGCCCACCCCCAACAGCCCCGCGACTACGCCCGCAACGGCGCCAATCAGCAACAAAAGTCCCACCATCGGCAGCAGGGCAGAGATTTCGGGCATCACGGCAAACTCCTGTTTTGCCCAAACCTAGCCAATGGCCAGCAGCAAGACCAGAGCTGGCCTTGTTGCCCGCACGCGAAAAGGTTAGCCTGCGACATACCTAATCCGAAAGACCGCGATATGACGCAAAGCATTGCCCGCCCTGCCCTTGTGCTGGGCCTACTTTCTTGCATTGGCCCCTTTGCCATCGACATGTATCTGCCTGCGATGCCTGCCATCGGCGAAAGCCTTGGCACCTCGGTGCAGGCGATGCAGGGCACCATTACCGCCTATTTTCTGGCCTTCGGTCTGGCGCAGTTGCTGTATGGGCCTTGGGCGGATCAGGCGGGCCGCAAGCCGCCGCTTTACGCTGGAATCGCGGTGTTTTGTGTTGGCACGTTGATCTGCGCCTTCGCGCCAACCGTCACCATGCTGCTGATCGGCCGGGCGGTTCAGGGCTTTGGTGGGGCGGCGCTGATGGTGGTGCCGCGGGCAATTGTGCGCGATCTGTCCACCGGCAATGATGCCACCCGTCTGATGGCGGCGATCATGCTGGTCTTTTCGGTCTCGCCCATGCTGGCACCGCTGGCGGGCGCGGCATTGCTGGCCTTTACCGGATGGCGCGCGATTTTTCTGGCGCTATTGATTGCCGCCGCCGTCAGCTTGGCAATGTTGACCTTTGCGCAACCCGAAACCCTGTCGCGCGAAAACCGGCAGCGCTTCAATGTGTCTGAGACACTGCGCGGCGCGCGGCGCCTGCTGACAGACCGCACCTTTTTGTCGCTGACCTTTATGGGCGCGTTCGGCATGTCCAGCTTTTTCGTATTTCTGGCCAGTGCGACCTTTGTGTACACCGAAACATACGGCCTTTCACCGACCGGCTTTTCCTTGGCCTTCGCGGTCAATGCGATCTCTTTCATCGGCGCGTCGCAGTTTGCAGGCCCGCTTGGGCTTCGGCTTGGCGCCGTTGCACTGATGCGCTGGGCAACTTTGGGGTTTGCCTTTGCGACCTGCGCGCTGTTTGGGTTGGCGCTGGCCGGACAGGTTGGGCTTTACACCTGCATCATCGGGCTTGCGTTGGGTAACGCCTGCCTTGGCATGGTGATCCCAACGGCCATGGTGATGGCCTTGGACGACCACGGCGACATCGCGGGTCTGGCCTCGTCTTTGGGCGGCACCTTGCAAATGCTGACCGGCGGCGTGATCGTCGCCGCGATGGGGCCGTTCTTTTCCGCAAGCCCCGTGCCAATGATTGGCATTATTGCACTGTGTGCCTTGGTCGCCTTTGGGCTGTCGCGTTTGACGCGTCTGCCTCAGGCTGCGGCAAAGTCGGCCTGAACCTCGGCCAAGGCCCGATCAAGCAAGTCAAGCCCGGCGCCGGGCTTGTTTGCGCCTTCAGACAACACCCGGCGCCAACCGCGCGCGCCGGGGCGGCCGGTGAACAGCCCCAACATATGCCGGGTGATCTGGTGCAACTTGCCGCCTTGGTTGATATGGGCGGCGATATATGGTTTCATCGCCGCAACCGCCCCGAAGGCGTCAACGCCGGTTGCATCCCCCCAAAGCGTATCAGCGCCTACCAGAACCGACGCCGGATCATGGTACGCCGCACGCCCCACCATCACCCCATCAAGCCCCTGATCAAGCAATGATTTTGCCTGCCCCAAGCTGTTTATCCCGCCATTGATGCAAATGGTCAGATGCGGGAAAGCCGCCTTCATCCGCAGCACCAGATCGTAATTCAGCGGCGGAATTTCGCGATTTTCCTTGGGCGAAAGCCCCTGCAACCACGCTTTGCGGGCGTGAATGACGAAATGGGAAACCCCTGCCGCTGACACCTTTTGCAGAAAATCGGGCAGCACAACTTCGGGATCTTGATCGTCCACGCCAATCCGGCATTTCACCGTCACCGGAACCGCGGCTTCGCTGATCATCGCGGCCACACATTCTGCCACCAATGCCGGACGCTCCATCAACACCGCGCCAAAGCAGCCCGACTGCACGCGGTCTGACGGGCAACCGACGTTCAGGTTGATTTCATCATAGCCCCAATCGCGGCTGATTTTCACCGCCTCTGCCAACTCGCGCGGATCAGAGCTGCCAAGTTGCAGCGCGACGGGATGTTCGTCGGCCGAATAATCCAGCAGCCGAGCTTTGGGTCCATGCAGCACCGCCGGCGCTGTCACCATTTCCGTATAAAGCATCGCCCGCCGCGTCATCTGCCGGTGAAAAAAGCGACAGTGACGATCGGTCCAATCCATCATCGGCGCCACAGACAGCAGCGCAGCCTTGCGAACCACGGATTCCCCTTGTTTTACTAAGTTCTTTTCTTGGGTCATCAGGGCGTCTCTTGAGTGGTTTTGCTTCGTTTTTCGCTATTTTCGATCCGACTTGCTAAATCC
>JAHEDL010000409.1 GCA_024641255.1 Pseudorhodobacter sp. | reverse complement strand
CGCCCAAGATGACCAAGGCCGGCATTGCGATGTATTCCAACGTGCCCGCCAACGTCACGCTGTTCATCGCGCTGGCCGCCTGCGTGGTGGTGTGGCTGCTGCTGTGGCGCACGCGGCTTGGCTATCAGATCCGCGCCTTCGGCAAATCGGAGCCGGCATCGAAATACGCCGGGATCAACCCGTTCAAGATCACCATGATCGCGATGCTGATTTCGGGCGCGCTTGCGGGGCTGATGGCGATCAACAACGTCATGGGGTCGGCGGAACGGCTGCTGCAAAACTCGGCCGAAGGCGCGGGATTTATCGGCATCGCGGTGGCTCTGATGGGGCGCAACCACCCGCTGGGGGTGTTTCTGGCCGCGATCCTGTTCGGGTTCTTGTATCAGGGCGGCGCGGCTTTGGGGCTGAACACCACCATCCCGATTGAAATGCGCATCGTGGTGCAGGGCCTTGTGATCCTGTTCACCGGCGCATTGGACCAGATGGTGCGCATGCTGTTGGTCTGGCTGTTCAGCTTTGGCAAGAAAGGCGCTGCGTGATGGATTACGAAACGCTCATGCAGATCCTTGGGTCAACGATCCGGCTGGGAACGCCGTTGCTGCTGGCCTGCCTTGCCGGGCTATACTCGGAACGCTCTGGCGTGTTTGACATCGGGCTGGAAGGCAAGATGCTGGCCGCCGCAATGGCCGCAGGCGCGGTTGCGTCGCTGTCGGGGTCGGCTTGGGTTGGCTTGGGCGCGGGCATTCTGGCCTCGCTGATCTTTGCGGGCCTGCACGGTCTGGCCTCGATCACCTTTCGCGGCAACCAGTTGATCTCTGGCGTGGCGCTGAATTTCCTGTCCTCAGGCATGACGGTGCTGATCGCACAGGCGCTGTTTGGCCAAGGCGGCCGCACCCCGCCACTGCAAGGCGCCGAACGCTTCAACCCGATCGCCCTGCCCTTCGCCGAAAGCCTGAAAGACGTGCCGCTGATCGGCCCTCTGTATCACGAGGTGATCTCGGGCCATTCGATCTTGGTCTATGCCGCTGTCGCTTTTGTGCCGCTGACCTGGTGGTTGCTTTATCGCACCCGCTTCGGCCTGCGCCTGCGCGCGGTGGGGGAAAACCCGGCGGCGGTGGATACCGCAGGCGTGTCGGTGGTGGGGCTGCGCTATGCCGCCGTGGCGATCACCGGCATCCTTTGTGGTGTGGCGGGGGCCTATATGGCCACAGCCCTGCAGGCCGGTTTTGGCCGCGAAATGACCGCGGGCCGCGGCTATATCGCGCTTGCAGCACTAATCTTCGCCAAATGGCGGCCGTGGCAGGCCTTGGGCGCCACCATGCTGTTTGGCTTCTTTCAAGCCCTTGCGCTGCGCCCCGACGTGGTCGAAGGCGCGGTCGGCATGAAAGTGCCGGTGTCGATGCTGGACGCGCTGCCCTATATCCTGACCGTGCTGGTGCTGGCAGGCTTTGTCGGCAAAGCCATCCCCCCCCGCGCCGGCGGCGAACCCTATGTAAAAGAACGCTAATCATCCTCTTGGCCTAAATATCCCACGGGGGTGCGGGGGTGTGAAACCCCCGCCTGCGCGGCAACAAGGACCCACCATGACCGATCAAATCGCTGCCCTGACCACGCTGATCCAATCCCGCGCCGGCACCGCGCCGGTGCAGCTTGGCCTGATCCTTGGCTCTGGCCTTGGCCATCTGGCCCATGCGGTCGATGGCGTGTCGATCCCCTATGCCGATCTGCCGGGGTTTCCGCATGTCGGCGTGTCGGGGCACAACCCGAATCTGGTGATCGGCACGCTGGAAGGCACCCGCGTTGCCGTGTTCGGCGCGCGCGAGCATTACTATGAAAACGGCAACCCTTCGGCGATGCGGTTGCCGCTTGCCGTGCTGAAAGCCTTGGGCGCGACCGCGCTGATCGCCACCAACGCCGCAGGGTCGCTGCGCCCCGATATTCGCCCCGGCGATCTGATGCTGCTGAACGATCACATCAACTTTTCCGGTCTGAACCCGCTGATCGGCGAAAAGACCGATGCGCGCTTTGTGCCGATGACCACGGCCCACGACCCCGATCTGCGCGCGGCCTTGCGCGACAGCGCCAAGGCGGTCGGCGTTGCCCTGCCCGAAGGGGTTTATGCGTGGTATTCCGGCCCGTCGTTTGAAACCCCTGCCGAAATTCGCGCCATCAAGATCTTGGGCGGCGATGCCGTGGGCATGTCCACCGTGCCAGAGGTGATCCTTGCCCGCTTCCTTGGTCTGCGCGTCGCGGCGATTTCCACCGTTACCAATATGGCGGCGGGCATGTCCGACGAACAAATCAGCCACGAACACACCAAGGCGATGGCGCCCTTGGGTGCGGCGAAACTGGAACAGGTGTTGCGACATTTTCTGCGCAAAAGCCTGTAACTGCGGCAAGGGTTTGACAACGCATTCAAACCCGCGCAAGTCTGAATAAAATCCAACCTTCTACCTAGGCCCTCGGCCATGCAGATCTACCTCCCCATCGCCGAGGTTTCCATCAACGCCTTTATCCTTTTGGGATTGGGCGGCATTGTTGGCTTTTTGTCCGGCATGTTCGGGGTGGGCGGCGGCTTTCTGATCACGCCGCTGTTGTTGTTCATCGGCGTGCCGCCCGGCGTGGCGGTGGCAACCGGCGCAAATCAGGTGGTGGCCTCGTCGATTTCCGGCGTATTGGTGCAGATGAAGCGCAAGGCGGTCGATTTTCGCATGGGCTTGGTGCTGCTTGCGGGCGGTTTCGCCGGATCGTGGAGCGGCGTGCAGGTCTTTGCCTGGATGACCGCGCGCGGGCAGGTCGATCTGTTCGTGCAGCTGTCTTACGTGCTGTTTCTGGGCCTGATCGGCGGCATGATGTTCATCGAATCAAGCCGGTCGCTGCTGCGCGCCCGCAGGGCGGGTGCTGCCGCCCCGGTCCGGCGCGCGCATGTGCATACTTGGGTGCATGGCTTGCCGCTAAAAATGAAATTCCGTGCCTCGGGGCTGTATGTGTCGGTGCTGCCACCGGCAGCGATTGGCGCGGTGGTTGGCTTTTTGTCGGCGATCATGGGGGTTGGCGGCGGCTTTATTCTTGTGCCGGCGATGATCTATCTGCTGGGCATGCCGACCAAGGTGGTCGTTGGCACCTCGTTGTTCCAGATCATCTTTGTCACCGGCTTTACCACCATCATGCATGCCATCAACAGCCAGACGGTCGATATGCTGCTGGCCTTCTTGCTGATCGTTGGCGGTGTCATCGGTGCACAACTGGGTGCCCGGATGTCGACCAAGCTGAAGGCCGAACAACTGCGGATCTTGTTGGCTGTTCTGGTGCTGACCGTCTGCTTCAAGATCGCGCTGGATCTGTTGCTGATGCCGTCGGAACTGTTTTCCATCACCCCCGTGGTGCTGCCATGATCCGCGCGCGCGCCGCCATGCTACTGCTTGCCGCGCTGCTTGCTGCGGGCCAAGCCCGCGCGACCGAAGCCATTGTTACCGGCCTAAGCCAAAACCGTGTGCAGATCACCGCCAACTTCGACGGGTCCGAGATTTTGATCTATGGCGCGGTGAAACGCGATGCCCCCGCCCCCACCGATGCACCACTTGAGGTGATCGTAACGGTCGAAGGACCGTCAACGCCCTTGGTGATCCGCCGCAAGGAAAAGGTTGCCGGAATTTGGCTGAACCGGTCGTCGGTGACAATCGACGCCGCCCCCAGCTTTTACGCGGTGGCCACCACCGACAAGCTGGACAAGATTCTGTCGGGCACCGAAGACCTGCGTCACCACATCACCATTCCGCATGCCATCCGCGCCGTTGGCATCAGCGCCGAGGCGGCGAATTCGCCTGATTTCATCGAGGCCCTGCAGCGCATCCGCCTGAACGAAGACCGCTATCGCGTTGCCGAAGGCACCGTGCAGCTTGCCGAAGAAACCCTGTTTCGCACCGATGTCGCGCTGCCCGCCAACCTGACCGAAGGCAATTACAAGGTCGGCCTGTTCATTCTGCGCGGCGGCAAGGTGATTGACAGCCAAGAGCGGTTGATCGGTGTGCGCAAGGCCGGACTTGAACGGTTTTTGTTCAACCTCGCGCATCAAGAACCGTTCTTGTATGGCGTGATCTCATTGGCGATGGCGGCATTCGCCGGTTGGGCGGCATCGGCCGCGTTCCGCTTCATGCGCAGCTAAGCGCAGGTCAGATTATTCGGGCCGGATTGTTCAAGCCGGATTGTTCGGGCGGGGTTACTCGGTCAGATCCGGCATCAGGCAATGCACCGACCCCAAGGCAAACGGGCGGGCGCGGTTGTCTTGCCAGGCTTCGACCTGCACACTGGCATAGCGCCGCCCCGAACGGTTGACCTTTGCCCGCGCATAACAATCACGTGGCAGGCCAGCGCGCAGATAATCTACTGTAAAATCAATGGTTTTCGGCAAGGGCGGCAAGCGCCCCGCCGCCACCGCAACCGGGTCGATCCGCCCCGCCTCCAGATCATCCCACAGGCTGGCCCAAGACAGTTCGATCAG
>JAHEDL010000403.1 GCA_024641255.1 Pseudorhodobacter sp. | reverse complement strand
ATGGCCGAAAAGACAAGCCCCCCCTCCGCCTATCGTCCGTCGAAAACCGCGCAGACGGCTGTGCCGCGCCGGGCGATTGCAAAGCCCGCTGCGGCAAAGCAGACGCCGAAGGCCGCCGGAACCCCGGAAGGTGAGCGGATTGCCAAGGTGCTAAGCCGGGTTGGCGTGGCGTCGCGGCGCGAGGCGGAGCGGATGATTCAGCTTGGCGAAGTATCGGTGAACGGCAAAGTGATTGACTCGCCTGCGCTGAACGTCACCAGCAAAGACAAGATCACCGTGCGCGGCGAGTTGATTGGTGAGCCGGAAGAGGCGCGGCTGTGGCTGTATTACAAGCCCGATGGGTTGGTGACTTCGGAATCCGATGAAAAGGGCCGCGAGACGGTGTTTGACAACCTGCCGCCGGAATTGCCGCGGGTGATGTCGATCGGGCGGTTGGATTTGAATTCGGAAGGCCTGCTGCTGCTGACCAATGACGGCGGGTTGAAGCGGCGGTTGGAGTTGCCGTCGACAGGATGGCTGCGCAAATATCGGGTGCGGGTGAATGGGAATCCGACCGATGTTCATCTTGAGCCACTGCGCAAGGGCATCGAGATTGACGGCGAGCGGTTTCAGCCAATGTCGGTGGTGCTGGACCGGATTCAGGGCGCGAATGCGTGGCTGACGGTGGGTCTGCGCGAGGGCAAGAACCGCGAAATTCGCCGCGCAATGTCGGCGATTGATCTGACGGTGAACCGGCTGATCCGCATCAGCTATGGCCCGTTCCGCTTGGGCGAATTGCAGCCCGGCGATGTGGAAGAAGTGCGTGGCAAGGTGCTGCGCGATCAATTGGGCCAAGGACCGACCGAAGAAGACACCGGCCCCAAGCGCACCCGTGCGCCGCGTGGCACGGCAAAGCCGTCTGAAGGGCGGGTGATCCGGTCGGAAGGGTCGCGTGGGGCGTCGAAGCCGAAGTTGCGCGCAGGCGAGGGCATGAAGCAATTGGCGCAGGCCTTTGACGAGGCGGTGAAGCCGCGCCGCTTTGGCACCGCCGCCGCCAAGACCGAAGCTGCAAAGCCCGCAGGGCGGTTTGCAGATAAACCGGCTGGGCGGCCTGTAGCCAAATCGGGGGCTAAGCCCGATGCAGGGTCTTCGGCAAAGCCCGGATTTTCGGCAAAGCCCGGTGGCAAGCCCGGATTTGGACGGCCACGCCGCGGGGAATAATGCCCGCCATTCCCCCGCTTTGCCCACTGGCAAGGCGGGGCTGCTGTGCCTATAGTCTGGGAATTACAGGTTGGTGCGGCAGGGGGCATAATGTCTGCCAAGAGTCTTAGAACCGTTTCATTCTTATTATTATTGGCGCTGATGGTTTACGTCGCCATTCAGGGTGCATCTTGATGGAGGCGCTGTGATGGCCGAACGGTTTGGCGGCAAGTTCAGCCCGGAAAATGCACGGCGCGATGATGCGGGCGGGCCGGGGCCCGCCACGCGGCGCAGCACGGGCCGGGCGAACGTGCTGTTCTTTGTGCCGTTTCTATACGCGGCGACGGCGTTTCGCGGCGAGCCGAGGGTAATGCTGCTGGGGCTTTTGGCCTGCGGCTTTTTGCTATTGGCGGCCTGGTTGACGCATGAGGGCATCAAGGCGCAAGATGCCTATGATCTGCGCAAAGTGGCGCGGCGACCCGCTATTCCGCGCAAGATTTTCGCGGCAGTGGCGTTGGGCGTGGGACTTGGGGTCGGCGGCATGATCTCGCAGCAAGGGGTGCTGTATCCGCTGCTGTTTGCGATTGCGGGGGCGGTACTGCATCTGGGGGCGTTTGGGTTGGACCCGCTGGCCGACAAGGGCATGGAAGGCGTTGACACGTTTCAGGTTGATCGGGTGGCCAAGGCGGTGACAGAGGCAGAAAATCTGTTGGCAGGGATGAAGGATGCGATTTTGCGCGCGCAGGACCGGGCGCTGGAAACCCGGGTCGAAAAGTTTTCCGGCATTGCGCGCAACCTGTTTCGCAGCGTTGAAAACGATCCGGGCGATTTGACGGCGGCGCGCAAGTATCTGTCGGTGTATTTGATGGGCGCGCGCGATGCGACGGTGAAGTTCGCCGATGCCTATGCGCAGGGCCGCGATGCCAAGATTCGCAGTGACTATGAAGCGCTGCTGAGTGATCTGGAAACCACATTTGCCGAACGCACCCAGTCGATGCTGTCGGGAAGCCATACAGATTTGGATGTTGAAATTCAGGTGTTACGTGACCGCCTGAAATTGGAAACCTGATTTTCGCCCCATGCGGGCCATTGGAACGAGTGAGACCGATATGACCGAAGATATTCGTGCGGCTGCAGCCAATACTCTGGCCGAAGTTGAAAAAGTGACGGCGGCTATTCTGCCCGAACCGGGGACGCAGATTGTGGCGCTTGAGGCGGCACCGGCGCCGGTTGCCGACGATATCCGCAAGCGCATGGCAGAGCTGGATATGTCGAACACCCAATCGATCATTTCGTTCGGGTCGGGTGCGCAGGCCGAATTGCAGGTGATCAGCCAAGAGATGCTGGCTGGCGTCAAAAACAAGGATGTCGGCCCAGCTGGCGATTCCTTGCGCGAAATCGTCAGCACCATTCGCGGTTTTTCCGGCGAAGAGCTGGATGTGAACCGCGAGCGCAGCTGGTGGGAGCGCCTGACGGGTGCTGCGGCACCTTTGGCGCAATTCATCGAACGCTATGAACAGGTGCAGACGCAGATTGACCGGGTGACCGAAAACCTGCTGGTGCACGAAACCACCCTGCTGAAAGACATCAAAAGCCTTGATATTCTGTATGCCAAGACCCTGACCTTCTATGACGAGCTGGGGCTTTACATCGCGGCGGGCGAAGCAAAACTGAAAGAGTTGGACAGCGGCACTATTCCGGCAAAAGAGGCGGCAGTGCAGGCTGCGGCAGAGGCCGATCAGTTGAAGCAGGCGCAGGAACTGCGCGATTTGCGATCCGCCCGCGATGATTTGGAACGCCGGGTGTTTGACCTGAAGCTGACCCGGCAGGTCACCATGCAATCGTTGCCGTCGATCCGGCTGGTGCAGGAAAATGACAAGTCACTGGTTGGCAAGATTAACTCGACCCTCATGAACACAGTGCCGCTGTGGGAAACCCAACTGGCGCAGGCGGTGACGATCCAGCGCAGCAAGGAAGCCGCCGAGTCGATCAAAGAGGCCAATGATCTGACCAACGAATTGCTGACCGCCAACGCCAAGAACCTGCAAGATGCGAACAAAATCGTGCGCACCGAAATGGAACGTGGCGTCTTCGATATTGAATCCGTGCAAAAAGCCAATGCAACCTTGGTGGCGACCATTGAAGAAAGCTTGGCAATTGCCGATGAAGGCAAGACCCGTCGCGCCGCCGCCGAGGTGGAGTTGGTGAAGATGGAGCATGAGTTGCGCGATACGCTGGCATCTGCCCGCGCCCGCAAGACCGGCATGGGTGAAACGGTTGGAGGCGCTGTTTAAGCATGAGTAAGACGCAGCCTATTGGCATGAAACGCTGGCCCGGCCTGATGGCGGCGCTGGCGCTGGCGGGCTGCGTTGCAAATCAGGCTCCGGTCACGATTGTCAAAAACTCGCCGATCCCAACGACACTGCCCGAAACGGCATCAGTGGACACACCCGCAAGTGCCGAAGCGCGCGCTTATTACGCCGAGGTGCAGCAGGGTCTTTTGGCGCAGGGCCTGATGCGCACCGATGGCGGCGGGCCGGATACGCCGGTGACCCAGCATATGTTGGTCGAAAATTTCCTGCGCATCGCGCTGTTTGACGAATACGCGCATGGAATGACCGGATCGGTGCAGCAGCAAACGCCGTCAAAACTGCGACGGTGGATGGCGCCGGTGCGGGTGGCGGTGCGGTTTGGCGCATCGGTTTCGGCAGATAAACGCGCGACCGATCGGGCGCGGGTCGGGTCTTATTTGCAGCGGTTGCAGGAGTTGACCGGCCATCCTATTGGCCTGAATGAGGCCAATCCGAATTTCTTTGTGTATTTCGTATCGGAAGACGAACGGCAGGCGCTTGGCCCGGTGATGCGGGCCGCGCTGCCGGAACTGACAGCGGCGGATGTGCGCAGCATCACCAATCTGGATCGGTCGACCTATTGCATGGTTTATGCCCAATCGGACGGCGGTTCGGGGGTTTACAGCAAGGCGTTCGCGGTGATCCGGTCAGAACACCCGGACCTATTGCGGCTGTCGTGTATGCACGAAGAAATTGCCCAAGCGCTTGGCCTGCCAAATGACAGCCCGCTGGCGCGGCCGTCGATCTTCAACGACGACGAAGAATTTGCCCTGCTGACCAAGCAAGACGAAATGATGTTGAAAATACTTTATGACCCGGCGCTGCGCCCCGGCATGACCGAGGCCGAAGCGCGCCCCATCGTGGAAACCCTTGCCAGCCGCCTGTTGGGCGGTGAAAGCTAGCCCCGCGGCACCGGGCATATTGGAGTAAATCATGGTCTTCGGATTTTTGAAGGGCGAATTCATTGATGTCATCAC
>JAHEDL010000401.1 GCA_024641255.1 Pseudorhodobacter sp. | reverse complement strand
AGCGCGGCAATTCCGCTTTATCTTCGGGAAACAGCAGGGCAGGGTCAAAAAACGCGCCTTCCGGCAGGGCGTTCTTCGGCCAATAGATCATCTGCACATCGTCTTTGGTCAGCGGATCTCCATAGTTCTTCGGCTTGTTGACCACAAACACCTCGATCAGGCCGCCGGTCTTTGCCTTGATCTGCAACTCTTGCTGCAGCGCGGATTCGGTCTTGTTTATATAGCCCTTGGCCATGAAAACCGCAGCCCCAGCCAGGGCTAGGCCCACCGCCAGCACCAATGCAAACATCATGCGCATGTTAAACCCTTTCCCACGTGTCCCCGCCGACTTGTGCGGCGCGGGCAAGTTTCTTAATGTGCGTCATAGCCGACGCTGATCGATTTAAGGTAATCGGCAATGCCTTGGGTCGAACTGTTGGCGCTGAACGCCACGGGCGACAGCACCACCATGCCCAACCCGATGACCGCAGCCGAAAGCACCACCCAGTCAACGGTGACAGCCCCATCCTCGTCATTTAGAAAATTGACCAATCTATGGAGCATTATGCCTCCTGTTGCCGCCACTTCGGCGCGCGTAAATACATTTCACCAGTTTCGGGTATGTCTGCGCATTGTGGCCAGAATCGGTATGAAGACGTGGCGGCAATAAGGTATTGCATCAATCTCATCTTGAACGGCAAAGGCCGCATCCCGTCCCGGATGCGGCCCTCACCACTGTTAAGTGATCGAAGAATTCGATTTTACGGCGCTGCGGTGGTCTGGTTTTCGTAACCAGCAGCGCGACCTTCCAGGTTGGTCACAATGTCTTGGCCCAGACCTTCGATGCCGCCGCCGACGGTTTTCATCACAACCATGCCCAGGCCAACGATGGCTGCGGTCAGCACGACCCAGTCAACGGTTACAGCGCCCGATTCATCGGCGCGGAAGGATTTGAACAGCTTGCGGAGTTTCAAAGTCATCATTTTAAAGTCCCTTTCCCAGGTTTGCTCTATACACCACCGAGTGATCTTCACGGCCTGGCCTCTGTTCCAGATCGTTCACCGCGTCGGCTTAAGGGCATAAAGCCTGCCGATCATGGCCCGATTGCGGCGGGGTTTAGGTCTTTTCGGGGTCTGTTTGAAAAGTTTGCCCGCCGCCTAAACGCCATCGTCGATCTGCTGCGGTGCGGTGGCGATCAGCATTTTTGCGCGCCAACTGATCTGGCGCTGCCATGCTGGCTTCTGATCTGTCACGGTTGCACATTTGATCGAAATTTAATGTCAAAACGGCAAAGGCCGCATCCCGTCCCGGATGCGGCCCTCACCACTGTTAGGTGATCGAAGAATTCGATTTTACGGCGCTGCGGTGGTCTGGTTTTCGTAACCAGCAGCGCGACCTTCCAGGTTGGTCACAATGTCTTGGCCCAGACCTTCGATGCCGCCGCCGACGGTTTTCATCACAACCATGCCCAAGCCAACGATGGCTGCGGTCAGCACGACCCAGTCAACGGTTACAGCGCCCGATTCATCGGCGCGGAAGGATTTGAACAGCTTGCGGAGTTTCAAAGTCATCATGGTGTAGTCCCTTTCCCAGGTTTGCTCTGCTTCCAACCGCCCCGGTGTTTCTGTCTGCGACCTCTGTTTCGCATCCTGCCGTTCGGTATGACCCTATATGGCCCCCAGATCGTGGCGGTAGTTGGGTCAGGACGCGGCGTTTTTGGCGCGGTAAGATTTTTGCTGGAAGATCGCGTAAGGCTCAGATGTATAAATATAAATTTATTAAGGTTATCAGATATAGCCTTTGGTGCAGCGTTGCTTTCGCGCCGATTCAGGCAAAATTGCCATGATTTGTTTAGGCAAACGTGGAATTTCGCCCGCGATTCTGCGACGGTAAGTGCAACGATAACAAAAGCAGGCGGCATCCAAGGTGATGCGACAGGCACCACGAATCGCGGCACGACTCGCTTTGGCGGCGCAACTGGTTGTTGCCCCTTTGCCTGCGCTTGCCCAAGACGCGGGCGCGCCGGGTTTTACCTTCAAACGGGTCAAGGTTGGGGCAGGCGGGCCGGGCAAGCGGATCACCGTGCAGATCGACCCCGCCGAACAAGCGCGTCTGCTGGCGGCGTTGCCCAAAGTGATGCCGCGGCAGCCAAGCGAACCGCTTACTCCCGTCGGGCCGAACGCACCCGATCCGCTCATCCCACCCAGCACGCAATACAGTTGGTTTTGGGATAGCGTGCCGGTGCAGCAAGACCAGGCCGCGGGCCGCTTCACGCTTGCGCTGGCAATGCTCAGTCAGGGGCCGGGCGGTGCCAGCGTGGCCGCGCCGCGCATGCAGCAGATGCAAGAAATTGCCGCTGACTATGGCACCGAAATCTTGAAGGCAACGCTGGGCACCGATGTGTCGCCGGCCCTTGTGCTGGCCGTAATCGGCATTGAAAGCGCCGGGCGGCCCGATGCGATCAGTTCGGCGGGGGCGCAGGGCCTGATGCAGTTGATCCCCGATACCGCGAAACGCTTTGGCGTCGCCGATGCCAATGATCCGGTGCAAAACATCAAGGGCGGCGTGGCCTATCTGGATTGGCTGATGAAGCATTTTGGCCGCGATCCGGTGATGGTGATCGCCGCCTATAACGCCGGTGAGGGCGCGGTCGAGGCCAATTCCGGCGTACCGCCCTTTGCCGAAACCCGCGATTACGTGCCAAAGGTGCTGGCCGCTTGGCAGGTGGCGCAGGGCCTGTGCCTGACGCCGCCGGAACTGATGACCGACCCTTGTGTGTTCAAGGTGATTGCGTCGGGTGGGTAATGGTGGTGGCATGGGGGCTGTCTGCCCCCACGGCGCCATTGCGCTGCAATGCCGCCTTCCCCCGAGGATATTTTTGCCAAGAGGATGGCAGGTTAGACCGAAAAGGCGTCGGCCCATTCGGGATGCTTTTTGCGCATCGCGTTTACGAAGGGGCAGAGCGGCATGATTTTGAAGCCTTCGGCCCGGGCGTCGGCCACCAAGCGTTCCACCATGGCAAGCCCTGCGCCGGTGCCGCGAAACGCATCGGGCACGCCGGTGTGGTCGGCGATCACCAGCGCGGGGCTGGTGATCGAATAGGTCAGTTCCGCCTCTGCATCGGCGCTGCGGATCACGTAGCGGCCTTTGCTGCCGGAAACTTCGCGCAAAACCTCAGTCAACGATCGTCGCCTCGGTTGCGGCGCGCAGTTCGGCTTCGGTCACGCCATCGGCGCATTCCACGATCTTCAGCCCGCCCGGGACCACATCCAGCACCCCAAGGTTGGTGATGATGCGGTTGACCACGCCTGCGCCGGTCAGGGGCAGGGTGCAAGCCCGCAAAACCTTGGATTCCCCATGTTTCGAGGTGTGATCCATCACCACCACCACGCGGCCAACGCCGGCGACAAGATCCATCGCGCCGCCCATGCCTTTGACCAGCTTGCCCGGAATCATCCAGTTTGCCAGATCGCCGTTTTCGGCCACTTCCATTGCGCCCAGGATCGCCATGGCGATCTTGCCACCGCGGATCATCGCAAAGCTTTGCGCAGAATCGAAATAGGCGGTTTGCGGCAGTTCTGTGATGGTTTGCTTGCCGGCATTGATCAGATCGGGGTCTTCTTCGCCCTCATAAGGAAACGGCCCCATGCCCAGCATACCGTTTTCCGACTGCAGCGTTACCGAAACGCCCGCCGGAATATAGTTGGCCACCAGCGTCGGAATGCCGATGCCAAGGTTGACATACCAGCCATCTTGCAGCTCGCGCCCGGCGCGTTCGGCCATTTGGTTGCGATCCCATGCCATGGCTTAAGCCTCCTTCTTGCGGGTGGTGCGGTTTTCGATGCGCTTCTCATGATCGCCTTGGATGATGCGATGCACATAGATGCCGGGCAGGTGGATGGTATCGGGGTCAAGGCTGCCAAGCGGCACGATTTCTTCCACTTCGACAACGCAGACCTTCCCCGCAGTGGCCGCAGGCGGGTTGAAGTTGCGCGCAGTCTTGCGGAACACAAGGTTGCCTGACGGGTCGGCCTTCCACGCCTTCACAATCGACAGATCGGCCACGATGCCACGCTCAAGAATATAGGTCTTGCCGTTGAACTCGTGATGCTCTTTGCCCTCGGCAATCACCGTGCCGACGCCGGTCGCGGTGTAAAACCCCGGAATGCCGGCGCCACCGGCGCGCAGCCGTTCGGCCAGCGTGCCTTGCGGGTTGAATTCAAGCTCCAACTCGCCCGACAGGTATTGCCGCATGAACTCGGCGTTTTCGCCGACATAGGACGAGATCATCTTCTTGACCTGCCGGGTTTCCAGCAACTGGCCCAGACCAAAGCCGTCGACGCCCGCGTTGTTCGACGCCACCGTCAGGTCTTTGGTGCCCGCCTCGCGGATCGCCGCGATCAGCAGTTCGGGAATACCGCACAGGCCAAAGCCCCCGCTTGCGATAAGCATGCCGTCAAACAGCAGCCCCTCTAGCGCCGCAGCGGCAGTGGGATAGATCTTCTTCATGCAAACCCCCTCGCAAACTCT
>JAHEDL010000391.1 GCA_024641255.1 Pseudorhodobacter sp. | reverse complement strand
GTGTCTTGATCGCGCAGCGACAGTGCCGCGATCATCGGCGACCCCGGATAGGCCAGCGGGCCAAAGCTTGACCGCACTTCGCCCAAGCGCTGCCGATAGGGGTGATCGGGCGCAAACCATTGTTCGGCAATGGTTATGCCGCCCTCTGCCTCGCCGGTTTTTACGGCTTCGTCGGCGCCCAGATCGTAAAGCCCGCGCCCGGCGTGGGTTTCGATATAGCTAAGCGGTTTGTCTTTTTGCGTCAGATATTCAAGCGCCCAGGCCAGCAGGGCGTGCTTTTGAACATCGGCCAGATTACCGGCGTGATACAGGTGTTGATATGACAGCATGGCGCAGGCCTAGCGCGGAACGGCGGCGTGTTCAACGCGTATGTGCGGCGGACATCGGCCAAAGCAAAGGCCGGAGCCACGCGGGGGGCGGCTCCGGCCTTTCATCTTGCAGGCGTAAAGTTGCGGCTTAGACCAGCCGCGACACTTCAACCGCCGCGCGCACGAAATCAGCAAACAGCGGATGCGGCGCGAAGGGCTTCGATTTCAATTCGGGGTGGAACTGCACGCCGATAAACCACGGGTGGTCTTTGACTTCGACAATCTCAGGCAGTTTGCCGTCCGGGCTCATCCCCGAAAACATCAGACCGCATTTTTCCAGCTGACCGATGTATTTCGCGTCAACCTCATAGCGGTGACGATGGCGTTCTTCGATGGTGGTGCTGCCGTAAATCTGCGCCACTTTCGACCCCGGCGTCAGCGCGGCGGTATAGGCGCCAAGCCGCATGGTGCCGCCCTTGTCATCGCCAACCTTGCGCGCAACGACGTGGTTGCCCTGCACCCATTCCTTCAGGTGATAGACCACCGGCGTAAAACGCTTCGCGCCGGCTTCGTGGTCGAATTCTTCCGAACCGGCGTTGGTCAGGCCCGCCAGATTGCGCGAGGCTTCGATGACGGCCATTTGCATGCCCAGACAGATGCCCAGATAGGGGATCTTCTTTTCACGGGCGTATTGCGCCGCCTTGATCTTGCCTTCGGTGCCGCGTTCGCCAAAGCCGCCCGGAACCAGAATGGCCTGAAAGCCTTCCAGATAGGGGGCGGGGTCTTCGCGTTCGAAAATCTCGGCATCAATCCATTCGGCGCGCACCTTGGTGCGGTTGGCCATGCCGCCATGGGTCAGCGCCTCGGCGATGGATTTATAGGCGTCTTCCAGCTGGGTATACTTGCCAACGATGGCCACCCGCACCTGACCTTCGGCATGGGTCAGACGATCCATCACGTCTTCCCAGCGCGCCAGATTGGGCTTCGGTGCCGGTTCGATGCCAAAGGCGTTCAGCACGGCCTGATCAAGGCCCGCGCGGTGATAGGCCAGCGGTGCCTCGTAAATCGTCTTCAGATCATAGGCCGGAACCACCGAGTCTTTGCGCACGTTGCAAAACAGCGCAATCTTTTCGATTTCGCGGTCCGGGATCGGATGTTCGCTGCGGCAGACCAGCACATCGGGGGCAAGGCCAATGGATTGCAGTTCTTTGACCGAATGCTGGGTAGGCTTGGTTTTCAACTCGCCGCTGGCCGCCAGATAGGGCAGCAGCGTCAGGTGCATCAAAATGCATTCGCCGCGCGGACGTTCGTGGATGAACTGACGAATGGCTTCAAAGAACGGCAGACCTTCGATGTCGCCAACGGTGCCGCCGATTTCACACAGCATGAAATCGACCTCGTTTTCGCCGATGCGAAGGAAGTCTTTGATTTCATTTGTGACATGCGGGATGACCTGAATGGTCTTGCCCAGATAGTCGCCGCGACGTTCCTTTTCCAACACGGTGGAATAGATCCGGCCCGACGAAACCGAATCCGTCTGACGTGCCGAGACGCCGGTGAAGCGTTCGTAATGGCCCAGATCAAGGTCGGTTTCCGCGCCATCGTCGGTGACGAACACTTCGCCATGCTCGAACGGGCTCATCGTGCCGGGGTCGACGTTCAGATAGGGGTCAAGTTTGCGCAGCCGAACCGTGTAACCGCGCGCCTGCAACAGCGCCCCCAAAGCGGCCGAGGCAAGGCCTTTGCCAAGCGAAGACACCACGCCGCCGGTGATGAAAATATAGCGTGCCATGGGGCCTCCCGTAACGGTTTCAAAGGGGCGATTCGCACTGCGGGAATCGCTGCATCACGGGAGTTGAGCAATAGCCTAACATACGCCATCGCGCAACCCGACCGCTAGATGCTGTCGGTCAAAGTGGTATTTTGCCAACGGCTAGTGGTTAGTTCGATGCCGGAGCAGGGGCAGCCGGTGCCGTTGCCGCGGGCGGAGCCGCTGGTGCATCGGTGCTTGCCGGGGCCGACGGAACCGCGCCCAAATCGTTCGATGCCGGAGCCGGCGCTTTCGCTGCGGGCTGTTCTGCGCCGATCTGGTCGATGACTGAGGCCGAAGACGCATCGCGCGACGCCAGAATGGTCATCGAAATCGAGGTAACGATGAACCCTGCTGCCAGCACCCAAGTGATCTTGCCCAAGGCCGTCGCCGCAGCCCGACCCGAAATCGCGCCACCACCGCCACCCGAACCCATGCCAAGACCGCCGCCTTCGGACCGCTGCAGCAACACCACGCCAATCAACAGAAGGGCGAGGATAAGGTGGATGGTGAGCAGAACATTTTCCATGCGAGCGGGCTTTCCTGACAGACGCGCCTATCTAGGCGGATGGGGCGGGGCGCGCAACCCCTTCGCGGCGGCTTGCAGCTTCATCTTGGCCTAAATATCCCCGCCGGAGGCATCCGACACCAGCAAGAAGAGCCTCCGGCGGGGATATTTAGACCAAGATGAAGTCCGCCTAGGCTTTCAGGCGCAATGTTTAGTTTGGCGCGAGGCAAACTGCGGACAGTTTGTTGCCGTCAGGGTCGCGCAGGTAACAGGCATAGAAATTCGGGCCATAGCGGCGCAGGCCGGGGGCGCCTTCGTCTGTGCCACCGGCCGCAAGCCCTGCGGCGTAGAACGCATCGACTGCGGCGCGGGTTTCGGCGCTAAGCGCCAGCATAGACCCGTTGCCGACGCTGGCGGCTTTGCCGTCAAACGGGCTGTCGATCCACAGGCACGGGTCTTCGTCGCCCGGCGGGCCATAGCAAAGTTCGGTATCATCCCCAAGGCGCAGCACATGCCCCAAGGTGGGCATCACCGCGTCGTAAAACCGCCGGGCGCGCGGAATGTCATTTGACCCTAAAGTGACATACATCAGCATCAGTCTTGCACCTCGTCCACGGTGGCCTGGCCTGACAGGCGTTGCCGCACGATACTCCACCACCGGCCGATTCCCAACACCAGCGATGCGGCGAAAATCCCCAGCCATAGATTGAGCGACGGCTTTTGCAGGGTCAGGATGCCATTATCAATCAGCATCCCGACCCGCGCTGACAATGGCACCGATCAAACGAACGCCAAACGCCCCGATCGACGCAGCGTGGCGCCGACATAAATCAGATAGCGCACGCCCAGCAGCAGCCCCAACAGCAAGGTCCGCGGCATTTGCGCCTGCCAATTGGCTTCGGCCCAGCGGATGAAATTGATCGTTGTTGGGTCATATAAGGCCGAAAGCAGCACAAACGCCCCAAGCCAGCGCAGAAAAATGCCCGTGAACCTCTCCAATTTCGTAGATCGGTCGCGCATCTGTGGCTCACTGTCCAGCTTTGGCGCGATTTAGCGGTTTCACCCGGCCGCATGTGTCGCTATAGATCGCGCGGTTTTTCCAAAAGCAAGGACATGCCATGGCAAACGTAGTCGTCGTCGGCGCCCAATGGGGTGACGAAGGTAAAGGCAAGATCGTCGATTGGCTCTCAGAGCGGGCTGATGTGATTGCGCGCTTTCAGGGCGGCCATAATGCCGGGCATACGCTTGTCATTGATGGCAAGGTTTACAAGCTGAGCCTGCTGCCCAGCGGTATCGTGCGCGGCGGCAAGCTAAGCGTGATCGGCAATGGCGTGGTGCTTGATCCGTGGCATCTGGTCATGGAAATTGAAAAGCTGCGCGGGCAGGGCGTTGAGATTACGCCCGACAATCTGATGATCGCAGAAAACGCGCCGCTGATCTTGCCGGTACATGGCGAGTTGGACCGCGCGCGTGAAGGCCAGACTGGCGTGGCCAAGATTGGCACCACCGGCCGCGGCATTGGCCCGGCCTATGAAGACAAAGTCGGTCGCCGTGCGATTCGGGTGGCCGATCTGGCCGACGAATCTACGCTGGTCACCCGGGTTGATCGCTTGCTGGGCCACCATGACGCGCTGCGCCGTGGCATGGGCATTGAACCGATTGACCGTGATGCTTTGCTGGAGGCGTTGCGTGCGATTGCGCCGCAAGTGCTGCCCTATGCCAAGCCAGTGTGGAAAGTGCTGACCGAGGCGCGTCGTGCCGGCAAGCGGATCTTGTTCGAAGGCGCGCAGGGTGCGCTTTTGGACATTGATTTCGGCACCTATCCCTTCGTGACCTCGTCAAACGTGATCGCAGGTCAGGCCGCAACCGGCGTCGGCCTTGGCCCGACTGCGATTGATTTCG
>JAHEDL010000388.1 GCA_024641255.1 Pseudorhodobacter sp. | reverse complement strand
AGATCGCGGGTAAAACCGTGGTTTGCGTTACCTCGGGCGGCAACTTTGACTTCGAACGCCTGCCAGAGGTGAAAGAACGCGCCCAGCGCTATTCGGGCGTGAAGAAGTATTTCATCTTGCGAATGCCGCAACGGCCCGGCGCGTTGAAAGAGTTCCTTTCGATGCTTGGGCCGGAAGATGACATTGCCCGTTTCGAATATTTGAAGAAATCGGCGCGCAACTTTGGCTCTGTTTTGATTGGCATTGAAACCACCAAGGCAGAAAACTTCAAATCACTGTTCGACCAGCTTGAAGCGGCGGCCTTTACCTATCGAGACATCACTAATGATGAAATCTTGTCAGAGTTTTTGATCTAGGCCGCATGCGCCCCGCTGCGGCCCAAAGCAAATGCGCGCTTTGACGCCTGATAGCTGGCGCAAAGCTGCGCCAGATCAACATCAAGATCACCAACCGCCGCGCGTCGTTCGCCATCTTGGCAAAAATTGGCAAAGTCTGAAAAACCCAGATTGAGCGCGGCCCCTTTTAGAAAGTGCAGATCGCATTCCAAGGCCTTTGCGCCCGCAACAGGTGATATGCGCAAAATCACTGCGTCTGCCTCTTCCAAAAACAGTGCCACGACTTCATCGAAGTCGTTGGCGCCGATTTCATCGCGCAATTCGTTCACTCGACCCCACGCGATCACGCTGCACCGCCTTACACTAACTTTTTGCCAGATTGCCGCAGCAAGCTTAACAATTCGTAATTTAATGCCATCTGTGTCGACAGAATTTTAGCCTTCACCTAACTTTAACGGCTTGGCTGCAAACAGGTCTGACAGAAAAGGAATTCGGTGTGGCCCCAAACTCAAGCATCCAAACCGGAACAAACGGGCGGCCCCACGGCACAGCCCAGCGATCTGTTTTGGTGGTGGACGATAGCAAGGCACAGCGGAAAATCTTGCAGGTGCAACTGACCCGCTGGGGCTATGACGTCACCGAAGCGGCCAGTGCAGAAGAAGCGATATTGCTCTGCCAGCAGCAGGACTTCGATATCGTTTTGTCAGACTGGATGATGCCGGGCATGACGGGTTTGGATTTTTGCAAACAATTTCGGGCCCTTCCGCGCGATGGCTATGGTTACTTTATTCTTCTCACCTCAAAATCCGAAAAGACCGAAATCGCCGATGGTCTGGAAAATGGTGCGGATGATTTTCTGACCAAACCTGTCAGCGCCAACGAACTGCATGCGCGGCTGCGGGCCGGGGACCGCATTTTAAGCATGCATGACCAACTGGTTGAAAAGAACCGATTGGTGGGCGCGACGCTGGATGAATTGCAAAAACTGTATGATTCGCTAGACCGCGATCTGATCGAAGCGCGCAAGCTGCAACAAACACTTGTTCGCGAAAGATTTCGCGACTTTGGCGCAGGAACGGCGGCGTTGATGCTGCGGCCCTCTGGCCATGTTGGTGGCGATCTGGTGGGCAGTTTCGTGATTGATAAAAATCGCATCGCACTTTATTCGGTCGATGTTTCGGGCCACGGCGTTGCCTCGGCGATGATGACGGCGCGGCTGGCGGGGCTGTTGTCAGGCGCGTCACCCGATCAAAATATAGCGCTGAAAGTCACAACCGACGGCAGCCAAGACGCGTGGTCCCCCGCTGCGGTGGCCGCCCGCCTGAACCGCCTAATGCTGGAAGAACTGCAGGTTGATCAGTATTTCACGCTTGGCTATGCCGAAATTGATCTAGCGACGGGTCGTGGAACCTTGGTGCAGGCCGGTCATCCGCATCCGCTGGTGATGCGGGCGGATGGCAGTATCGAACGGCTGGGCGATGGCGGCTTGCCGATTGGCCTGATTGACAATGCAGATTACCCGGAAACCAAGTTTACCCTTTATCCGGGCGACCGGATTATTCTTGTTTCTGATGGCGTTACCGAATGTCCCAACCGCAAAGGCGAAGAACTTGGCAGCGATGGACTTGCAAAAATTCTTTTTCAAAACAAGGCATTGACAAACCCTGACCTGCTTGAAGCCTTGCTTTGGGATATGAACACCTTTGCCGGTGGCGCAGATTTCCCCGACGATGTTTCGGGGCTGATCTTTGATTACCGTGGGCCAGCCTGACGCAAGGCGCGGGCCAACATGGCGCGGTCGCCGGGGTTGCCCAACAGGTCAAGCGCTGCAGCCGGTTCCATCCAGACGGCCTGATGCCCCGGTTCGGTCGGCGGGCCAACCCGCAGCACAGGACGCGCAACATAGATCGTGCAGATCTTTTCCGCCCACAGATCGTATTCCGGCATGAAGGTAAAACGCCGAAACGCCCCCAGCCGACGCAGCCCGGCAATATGCCAACCGGTTTCTTCCATTACCTCGCGATGCAGCGCTGCAATTGGGTTTTCACCTTTGTCGATGCCACCGCCCGGCAGTTGATATTCCGGCACAGGATCGGCCTGATGCGTGGTTAGGATTAGCCCCTTATCCAGCAAAACCGCATAGACTCCCGGCCTGCGGCGATAGTTTTTGCCCGGTTTTGGGCTGCTACCATAGCGTTTGATCATGCTTGCCCCTTGGGTGCGCGGTTGCTCTGCCTATATAGGCGCGGTATGCCAAGCTTGGCACGTTTAGGAAACCCCATGACCATTGGATCGCAAATCGCTTGGGACGATACCGTCCTGCCCTTTCAGCTTGACCGCTCTGACATCCGCGGCCGCGTTGCGCGGCTGGATGGCGTGCTGGACAATGTGCTGAAACAACACGACTATCCGCCGGTGATCGAGGCGTTGGTGGCGGAAGCCGCCGTGCTGACCGCGCTGATTGGCCAGTCGGTGAAACTGCGTTGGAAACTTAGCCTGCAGATTCGCGGCAAAGGTCCTGCACGGTTGATCGCCACGGACTATTACGGTCCGTCGGAAGACGGCCAGTCGGCCCGCATCCGCGCTTATGCCAGCTATGACGCCGATAGGCTTGATCTGGATGCTGATCCGTTCAGCCAGATCGGCGAAGGGTATTTCGCGGTGATGATCGATCAGGGCCAAGACATGCAGCCCTATCAGGGCTTCACGCCGATTGCCGGAAGCTCGCTGTCCGATTGCGCACAGACCTATTTCGCGCAGTCCGAACAGATTCCCACCCGCTTTGCCCTGACCTTTGGCAAAAGCCAGATGCCCGGTGGCGTGTCGCATTGGCGCGCCGGCGGCGTGATGTTGCAGCATATGCCAGCTATTGGCGGCTCTGTTGCGGCGGAACAAGGCTCTGGTGAAGGTGGGTTGCTAAGCCACGCCGACATCTTGGGCGGTGCCGAAGCCGAAAACTGGACGCGCGCCAACGTGTTGCTGGACACCGTCGAAGAGATCGAACTTATCGGCCCAACCGTCGCGCCGACCGATCTTCTGGTGCGGTTGTTCCACGAAGAAGGCCCGCGGGTGTTTGACGCGCAGCCGGTGCAGTTTGGCTGCTCCTGCTCGCCCGACAAAGTTGTGCAGGCGATGTCGATCTATTCGGCGAAGGACATTCAGAAGATGACCACCGAACGTGGCGTGGTCACCGCTGATTGCCAGTTCTGCGGCCAGCACTATGAGTTCGATCCCAAAACCTTGGGATTCGAAGCCGAGAAAGCCTTGGGTGATGCGGGATGAGCTTTCCCGCATAATCGCGTCGCTCGCCCGTCCTGCGGGCGAGTCTTCGGATTTTGACCTAAATCCGGTTCTGCAACCGGCCGCGCGGCAATTGCGCCCCGCGGCCGTGTTGGTTCCGATCTGGCTGCGCCCAACTGGGGCGCGGCTGATCTTGACCAAACGCGCCTCGCATCTGAAACATCACCCCGGACAAATCGCGTTTCCGGGCGGCAAGGTTGACGCAACCGATGCCTCGCCCGAGGCCGCTGCGCTGCGCGAAGCTTGGGAAGAGATTGGGCTTGCGCCAAATCAAGTGGAACTTCTGGGCCGCCTGCCCGCGCATGAAACCGTGACCGGGTTTAGCATGCAGCCGATCTTGGGGCTTATCAAAGATGATTTCGCCGCAACGCCAGAACTGGGCGAGGTTGAAGAAGTGTTTTCCGTGCCGCTGTCACATGTCTTGAACCCGGCGCGCTTTGTGATCGAAGGCAGGGTGTGGAAAAACCAACCCCGGCGCTACTACGCGGTTCCCTACGGCCCCTATTACATCTGGGGTGCAACGGCGCGGATTTTGCGCGGTTTGGCGGAGCGGGCAGCATGAAGATTTCGGGGGATTGGATCGCAGAACCCGGCACACAAAAGCTGTGCAAATCTCTGGAAGATATGGGCTATCGCGCGCTGTTTGTCGGCGGCTGTGTGCGCAATGCACTGCTGAATGTTGCAGTTGCGGATATTGATATTGCCTCTGATGCGCTGCCTGAAACAGTCTCTAACATCGCGGAAAAGGCAGGATTTCGGGTTGTTCCAACCGGAATCGATCATGGCACCGTGACGGTGATTGCAAACGGTATCCCGCACGAAGTCACCACCTTTCGCCGCGATGTCGAAACCGATGGTCGCCGCGCCGTGGTGGCGTTTTCGCAAGACGTGGCCGAAGATG
>JAHEDL010000368.1 GCA_024641255.1 Pseudorhodobacter sp. | reverse complement strand
TACCCGCTGCCCGAGGCGCAACTTGACCGCTTCTTGCTGCAGGTTGATGTCGACTATCCCACCCGCGCACATGAGCGTGACATTCTTTTGGCCACCACCGGCGCCGATGAAAGCCAGTCGCAAAAGGTCTTTACCGCCGAAGAGTTGTTGGCCGCGCAGTCGGTGATCCGGCGGATGCCGGTGGGCGATGCGGTGGTGGAAGCCATCCTTGATCTGGTGCGCGGTTGCCGTCCGGGCGAACCCGAAGGCCGCGATCTGGCAGGTAGCCTGTCTTGGGGCCCCGGCCCCCGCGCTGCGCAAGCCCTGATGCTGACCGTGCGGGCGCGCGCCTTGCTTGATGGGCGTTTGGTGCCGTCGATTTCCGATGTGGCGGCAATGGCAAAGCCGGTTTTGCAGCACCGCATGGCGCTGTCTTTCGCCGCCCGTGCGCGGGGCGAAACCCTGACCGGCCTGATCGACCGCACCGTCAGCCGCACCCTGAAACAAGAGGCCGCGGCGTGAGCTTTGGCCTTGATCTGCGCGCCCGCGCCGAAACGCTGGGGCAATCGCTGCCCGCGCTTTTGGCCGAAGCCGAACATCTGGCGGCAACCTTGATGTTGGGCGAACATGGCCGCAGGCGCGCGGGGCAAGGCGATGAATTCTGGCAATACCGCCCCGCCCATGCGGGCGATGCCGCGCGGTCGATCGACTGGCGGCGCTCTGCCAAATCAGATCAGCATTTTGTGCGGGAACGCGAATGGCAGGCTGCACAATCGGTGACGCTGTGGGTCAACGCTGCGCGGTCCATGGCCTTCACCGGATCAGACGACCGCGCCCCGAAACTTGACCGCGCCCGCGTGCTGGCGCTGGCTTTGGCCGTGCTGTTGCTGCGCGGCGGCGAACGGGTCGGGCTGTCTGGCATGGCGCCAAAGCCCGGACGCGCGCAGCTTCTGGATCTGGTCGCGGCCTTGGATGCCGATGATCAGGCCGATTACGGTGAACCCGATGTCGCCGGCATGGTGCCGCATGGTCGGGCGATCTTCATCTCCGATTTTCTGGGCGACCCTGAACCGGTTGAAACCGCAATGATGGCGGCGGCAGATCGCGGCGTGCGCGGCTTGCTGTTGCAAGTGCTTGATCCGGCGGAAGAAGAGTTTCCCTACCAAGGCCGTACCATCTTTGAATCCATGCAAGGCAGCCTGCATCACGAAACCCAAAGTGCGGGCGACCTGCGTGACCGGTATTTGCAGCGCTTGGCCGAACGCAAAGATCGCCTGTCGCAGCTTTCTGCGGCAATGGGTTGGCAATATCACTGTCACCACACCGGCCAACCGGCACAATCGGCGCTGCTTTGGGCCTATATGGCGCTGGAGGGCGGCAAATGACCGCGCTGGCCTTCACCTCGCCTTGGTTGCTGCTGGGGCTGATCGCCTTGCCAATCCTGTGGCTGCTGCTGCGGGCGATTCCGCCCTCGCCCATCCGGCGGCGGTTTCCGGCGGTGGCGCTGCTGTTGGGGCTGCACGACCAAGACCGGCAGGCCGACCGAACCCCGTGGTGGCTGTTGCTGCTGCGCGCCTTGGCGGTCGCGGCGGCGATCATCGGCTTTGCCGGGCCGGTATTGAACCCCGACACCCGCGTTCAGGGCAGCGGGCCGTTGCTGATTGTGCTGGACGGCGGTTGGGCCGATGCCCGCGACTGGCCGCGCCGCATCGACAAGGCAGGCGCGCTGTTGGCAGAAGCCGGGCGCGCGGGCCGACCGGTGGCGGTGATCCGGCTGACCGATAAACCCGCAGCGGTCGATTTCCAGAATGCCGAAGCGTGGTCGGGCAGGGTCGCCGCGATGCAGCCCGCACCCTTTGCACCGCAGGCGTTAGACGCTTGGGCAGCCGCCTTGCCCGCCGGCAGCTATGATATCGACTGGCTTTCCGATGGCATCGACCATCCGGGCCACGCTGCCTTGACAGCGGCGTTGGCCGAAAAGGGTGCAGTCACCGCGTTTTTGTCGCCCCGCCCGGTCTATGCCCTGCGTCCTGCCGGGTTTGAAGACGGTGCCATCACGCTAAAGGCCGCACGTCTTGCGGGCGCTGACGCCACGGTGGTCGACGTGATCGCGCGCGGCCCAGACCCTTCTGGCATCGACCGCGAACTTGCACGAGCAAGCTTTGCCTTTGCCGCAGGCGCAACCGAAGCTGACACCAAACTGACCCTGCCGCCCGAACTGCGCAACCGCATCACCCGCTTTGAACTTTTGGGCCAGCGCACGGCGGGGGCCGTCAGCCTGACCGATGACAGCCTGAAACGCCGCAAAATTGCGATCATTTCCGGCGGCGCTGATCGTGAGGGGCTGCAACTGCTGTCGCCCAGCTATTATTTGCGCCAAGCGCTAAGCCCCGTGGCCGATTTGATCGACGGCGGCCTGTCGGATGCCATTCCCGCCAACCCCGACGTGATCATTCTTGCTGACGTTGCCAAGCTGACCCAGCCCGAAACCGAAGCCTTGCAAGATTGGATCACCAAAGGCGGCCTGTTGCTGCGCTTTGCCGGACCGCGCGTTGCCGCCTCTGACCTGTCGCGGCTGGACGAAGACCCGCTGATGCCGGTGCGGCTGCGCGAAGGCGGGCGCGAATTGGGCGGCGCGATGAGTTGGGGCGACCCGAAAACCTTGGCCGCCTTCCCCGAAGGCTCGCCCTTCCACGGGTTGGTGGTGCCGCCCGACGTGACGGTCAGCCAGCAGGTCTTGGCACAACCAGACCCTAGCCTGTCACAGCGCACCATCGCAGCACTTGACGATGGCACACCACTGGTCACCCGCAAGGAAATCGGTGCAGGGCAAGTGGTGCTGGTGCATGTCACCGCCAATGCCGAATGGTCAAATCTGCCGCTTTCGGGTCTGTTTGTGCAAATGCTGGAACGGCTTGCGGTTTCCACCAAGCCAGCCCAGCCCGACGCCAAAGATCTGGCGGGGCTGACTTGGGTTCCCGAAAAGCTGTTGGATGGCTACGGCGTTGAAAACACTGCGGGCGAAGTGGCGGGGGTCGACGGCAAAGCCTTGGCGCTGGCCATGACAGACGGCCCCGGCCCAGACTTGCCGCCCGGCCTGTTTGCCAGTTCTGACCGCAAGGTTGCGCTGAATGTGATCGGCGCGGACACCCCGCTTGTGCCGGTGATTTGGCCTGCGGGCACGGCGATTGAAGGCATTGATCTGGTAAAAGTGCAGGCCTTGAAAGGTGTCTTGCTGGCGGCGGGGATGGTGCTTCTGGCGCTTGACGTGCTGGCGGCCCTGTGGGTTTCGGGCCGGATGGGCGGCTTGGCCCGCGCTGCCGTGATCGGTCTTGCGGTGCTGATCGTGCCGCATGAAAGCCGCGCCGAACTGCCCGACGATGTGAAAGCCATCGAAGCCACGCATGGCGTGGTGCTGGCCTATGTTCAAACCGGCGACACCGATGTTGACCGCGTTTCGGCGGCGGGCCTGCAAGGGCTAAGCGATCAGCTTTGGCTGCGCACGGCGGTCGAACCCGACGCACCGATGGCGGTTGATATCGAACGCGATGATCTTGCGTTTTATCCGTTTCTGTATTGGCCCCTGACGCCAAATCAGCCGATGCCGTCAACCGCCGCCTACGCCAAGCTGAACCGCTTTCTGCGCACTGGCGGCATGATCTTGTTTGATACCCGGGATGGCGATTTGGCGGGCAATGGCAGCGCCACCGCCGAAGGCCAAATGCTGCAACTGATCGCCTCTGGGCTGGATATTCCGCCACTGGAGCCCATCCCGCAAGACCACGTTCTGACCCGCAGCTTCTATCTGCTGCAAGACTTCCCCGGTCGCTATGCAGGCGGCGCGGTTTGGGTCGAAGCCTCTGACCCAGAGGCGGAAAAGCAGGATGGCATGCCATTTCGCAACCTGAATGACGGCGTGACCCCGGTGATCATCGGCAGCGCCGATTGGGCCTCGGCCTGGGCGGTCGATGAAAACGGCGTTTCGATGTTTCCGGTCGGGCGCGGCTATGCGGGCGAAGATCAGCGCGAGATTGCCTATCGCTTTGGCATCAACGTCATCATGCATGTGCTGACCGGCAATTATAAATCCGATCAGGTGCATGTGCCTGCCTTGCTGGAAAGGTTGGGCGAATGAACCGCACCGTCATATTCGATCCGTTGCTGGCACTGCCGGTGATCTATGCGCTTAGCCTGATCGCGGGGCTGCTGGTCGCCTTCGCGCTGTGGAAGGGCCTGCGCGGCTGGGCTTTGCGCGGTTTGGCCTTTGCGGTTTTGACATTGGCCTTGGCAAACCCGTCCTTGCAGGAAGAAAACCGCAAACCGCTGTCCGATATTGTCATTCTGCTGGTTGATGAAAGCGCAAGCCAAGGGCTGTCTGATCGCAAGGCGCAATCTGATGCGGCGGTGGCGCGGGTGACAGCCGAAGTCGCGGCGCAACCCAATACCGAACTGCGGGTGGTGCGGTTTGGCGATGGCCCGGACGATGCCGGAACTTTGGCAATGACCGCCTTGGCGCAAGCGATTGCCGAAGAACCGCGCGCGCGCATTGCCGGCAGCATTCTGATAACCGACGGGCA
>JAHEDL010000361.1 GCA_024641255.1 Pseudorhodobacter sp. | reverse complement strand
CTGCAAGGGTTGGTGGCCGGAGTCATCGGTCCGGGGCGGCAGCTTGACCTGATCGGCGTTGGCGTTGGCGTTGGTTTCTTGTGGATCTGGCTGTCGATGCTGGTCGAGGCGGAACGTGGACATGCAAATTAACCTATCCGCGTTGTTGGCGGCGCTGCGCCTAAGCGTGGCACAGCCGCGGCAGATCGCGCGCCTGCTGATCTCGCTGCGCTTGCCGCCGGTGGTGGGCTGGACCGCGCTGGCGCTGGTGGTGGTGCTGTCGGCGCTGCTGTCGGCGGTGGCCTATCTGGTGTTTCCGGCGGCGATGGACCCGGCGATGGCGGCGGTTTTTGCCAGCGGTTTTGAGCTGTTGTTGATGCAGGGCATGGTGATGGCGGTCACGCTGATGCTGGTGCAGGGCGTTGGCCGCGGCTTTGGCGGCACCGGTCGTTTCAGCGATGCGTTGGTGCTGATGGCGTGGATCGAAGGCGTGCTTGTCTTGCTGCAAGCCGTGCAAATGGTCTTGCTGCTGCTGGCACCGCCCTTGGCAGAGGCGCTTGGCCTGATTGGCATCGCGTTGTTCTTGTGGCTGCTAACCAATTTTGTCGCCGAACTGCACGGATTCCGCTCGGCCGCGAAGGTGTTTTTCACCATCCTTGGCACCGTTTTGGCGCTATCTTTCGCGGCAGCGTTCGTGATGCTTGGAACTATAGGGGGCTGACGATGTATGATGTTGCAAAGGTGCGGGCCGATTTCCCGATCTTGTCGCGGCAGGTCAACGGCAAGCCGCTGGTCTATCTCGACAATGGCGCGTCGGCGCAAAAGCCGCAGGTTGTGATTGATGCAATCACCCAAGCCTATTCGATGGAATACGCCAATGTTCACCGAGGCTTGCACTATCTTTCTAACCTTGCGACCGACAAATACGAAGCCGTGCGCGGCATCATCGCGCGCTTTTTGAACGCCGGTTCCGAAGACGAAATCGTGTTCACCTCGGGCGCGACCGAAGGCATCAATCTGGTGTCTTACGCCTGGGCCGCGCCGCGTTTGCAGGCCGGCGACGAGATTGTGCTAAGCGTGATGGAACACCACGCCAACATCGTGCCGTGGCATTTTCTGCGCGAACGGCAGGGTGTGGTGCTGAAATGGGTCGAGGTTGACGCCAATGGCGATCTGGACCCGCAAGCGGTGCTGAACGCCATCGGGCCGCGCACCAAACTGGTCGCAATATCGCATATGTCCAACGTGTTGGGCACCGTTGTTGATGTAAAATCCATCTGTCAGGGCGCCGCTGAAAAGGGCGTACCAGTGCTGGTTGACGGCTCGCAGGCGGCGGTGCATGCGCAGGTGGATGTGCAGTCGATTGGCTGCGATTTCTACGCGATCACCGGTCACAAGCTTTATGGCCCAAGCGGGTCGGGCGCGATGTTCATTCGCCGCGACCGCTTGGCCGAAATGCGCCCGTTCCTTGGCGGCGGCGATATGATCCGGGAAGTCACCCGCGACAGCGTCACCTACAACGATCCGCCGATGAAATTCGAAGCCGGAACCCCCGGCATCGTGCAGCAAATCGGCTTGGGGGTGGCGCTGACCTATTTGATGGGTCTTGGCATGAGCAATATCGCCGCGCATGAACGCCTGTTGCGCGACTATGCGCAGGCAAAACTGGGCGGGTTGAACTGGCTGAATGTGCAGGGCAACTCGGCCACCAAGGGCGCGATATTTTCCTTTACACTGCGGGGGCCGGCGCATGCGCATGACGTGTCCACCGTGCTGGACAAGCGCGGCATCGCGGTGCGCGCAGGCACGCATTGCGCGATGCCCTTGATGCAGCACATGGGCGTCGGGGCCACCTGCCGCGCGTCTTTCGGGCTTTATAACACCACCGAAGAGGTCGACGCACTGGTATCAGCGCTAGAGCTATGTCACGAACTTTTCGGATGATTTCGCGTTGCAGCCCCCGGTTTCAGGCGCTATAGAGACGCTACGCACCCATAGCTCAGCTGGATAGAGCGTTGCCCTCCGAAGGCAAAGGTCGCACGTTCGAATCGTGCTGGGTGCACCAAATTCCATATATCTATCTGACTTATCGGCATTGAACGCGCATTTGCCGGTGCTCAGGCCTTTTCGGCACCTTCGACCAGATAGGTCACTAGGGCGGCGCGGGTGGCTTGCCAGATCGGCATCACCGACGGCAACTGTGCGATCACCGGTGCGGCGTCACCGGCCTTGCACAGCTCTTCCAAGGCGCGCAGACGCAGGTTCAGCTTGCGGGCGCCGAACATCGCGGCCGACCCGCAAAGCTTGTGAATCTCGCTGCGCAGGGCTTCGGCGGTTTCGCTTTGCCACTTTGGTTGCAGCAGGTTTTCCAACGAATCCTGCGCCTGTTCCAAAAAGCGGCGCAACAGTTTGCGCGCCCGGTCGCCACCCATGGTGTCGAATAACTCTTCGATGGTTTCCGCGTTCAACAAGTCTTCTGCGATCTGCGCGTCTTGCGCAACCGCTTGGCCAGTTTCCAGATGGACCACCGCCGCGAACAGCGCCTTGCCAAGGGCCGACCCGGTGACAGGCTTCACCAGCACATCTTGCATGCCCGCCGCCTTGAACCGCGCCACCTCTGCCGCCAGCGCATGCGCGGTCAGCGCCACGATCGGGGTTGCGCGCGACGCGCCTTGGCCTTGGCGGATCGCCAGGGTTGCCGCCACGCCATCCAGCCGCGGCATCGAAATATCCATCAAGATCACATCATAGCGGGTTTCGCCCGCCTGCCTGACGCCATCTTCGCCGTCATTGGCCTCGTCAACCCGGTGACCCAGCTTGGCCAGCATTTCGCGCACCACCAGCCGGTTGACCGGATTATCTTCGACAACCAGCACCGAAAGCGGCCGCGCGGCGATGCGGTTGGGCAAAGCGGCAAGCGTGCCAAGGTCATGCGGCGTTGCACCAAGCGGTGCGGCCTGCATCGGAATCCGCACCCGGAACAGGCTGCCATGGCCGAAATCACTTTCGGCAACGATGGTGCCGCCCAGATTGTCAACGATGCGCCGGGTGATCGCCAGCCCAAGGCCGGTGCCATCGGCGGCGCGGGCGTAAGTGGCGTCAAGCGTCACAAAATCGTCAAATACCCGCTCGAGGTCGGCGGCCGGAATGCCGATTCCGGTATCAATCACGCGAAACTCGATAACGCCGTCGTCAAACGAATAGGCGGTTTCTACCGTGATCATGCCATTGCTGGTGAATTTGATCGCATTGCCGATCAGGTTCAGCAGCACCTGACGCACCTGAAACACGTCGCTGATCACCTGTTTTGGGCCGGGCAGCAGCATCTTGTATTGCAGTTGATTGCCATTCTGCGCCGCTGCCGCCGCTTGGTTCGAGAAAATCTCTTGCACCAACGCCTCTAGGTCGATCACAGTTTGCTGCACCGGCATCTTGCCGCTTTCAAGCCGCGCCATGCTTAGCACATCATTGACATGGCGCAGCAAAAGCCGGCCCGAAGACTGCATCACATTCAAAAACTCGATCTGGCGCGGCGTCAGGTCAGAATCTTGCAGCAGTTCCAGCATCCCCAGCATGCCATTCAGCGGCGTGCGCATTTCGTGGCTCATCACCGCAAGCAGATCAGCCTTGGCTTTTTCGCCCGCCAACGCATCATCGCGGGCTTTCAACAGCTCTTTTTCGGCGGCGACTTCGGCCGACAAATCGCGCAGATAGGCGATAAAGATGGTGCCAGTGTTGTCTTCCGATTGCGCGACCGACATTTCAATCGGAAATTCTTCGCCGCCGCGGCGCATCGCCACCATACGGATCCGACCGCGGCCCGCCATCACAGATTTTCCGCCCGCCTGCATGCGCCGCATTCCGGCATCATGCAGCGCGCGGGTGCTGGGCGGGATAATCAGTTCGGCCATATCAATCCCGATCACATCGGCACTGACATAGCCAAAAATCTTTTCCGACGCCGGGTTGAACGCAATCACCCGACCGTGAAAATCAATCACGATCACCGCATCAAGCGCAGTATCAACAATTGACTCGCTTCGGGCCAACGTCAGCATCAATTCATGCGACCTGCTGCGGTTGATGAAATCAAAGCGCAGCAGCATCGCCACCAGACCCACCAGAAACACGATCATCAGCAAGGTCAGCGCGCCAACCGCAATCAGCGTATTGGCCATCTTTTCGCGTTCGGCATCGGCAATGATCGCAAACACCCGAATACCGGCCATGGCGATTTTCTTGACATCGGGGCGCAAGATCTGAATTTGCCGTTCAAGATCGGGCAGGGCGGCCATCAGCGCATCGTCAGAGCCGTCGATAAGCGGCACCGTTTTATCAAGAAAATCGTGCAGAGCCTTTACGCCGTCGCTGAACTCTTTGTCTTTGCGCAAAACCTTAAAAACATAGCTTTCGGTAAGGGTCGTGCTGCGGCTGTAGATAATGTCGAAGCGCTTGCGCACCTCGGCAATCGACCCCCTGTCGATTTTGGCAGCCATGACCGCGTCTTTCAGCGACAGATACTCAACGTCGACCTGCGACAAGGTCCATTGCGTGTTGTCAGAGCTGGCGGTGGCCTGCGCCACCACCGC
>JAHEDL010000359.1 GCA_024641255.1 Pseudorhodobacter sp. | reverse complement strand
TGCGCAATTCGCCGTCACCGCAGATGGTCAACCGCAGGCCGGGGTGGCGTTTGGCGGCGATGGCCATGGTTTCGATCAAAAGCGGGAAGCCCTTTTGTTCGGTCAGCCTGCCGATGGCCACCAGATGCGGGCCGCCTTCGGGCATCGGGGCTATGGGCGGATAGCCTGCCGCGTTGACACCACAATGCACGACTTTGATTTTCGGCCAGTCGGCGATCTGGCACCAGCGAAACAACTGGCTGCGGCAAAAGCTGCTGATGCCGACGGTAAACTTGGCGCGGGTGATTTTTTCGGGGAAGGAAAACGCGCGCGGGGCATCGAATTCTTCGGGGCCATGCACAGTGAAGCTGAACGACGGGCCTGCGAGCGCATTGGCCAGCATGGCGACGGTGGCAGAATTGGTGCCGAAATGTGCGTGGATATGCTTGATGCCAAGATCGGCCGAGCGGCTGGCGATATAGGCGGCTTCGACCAGATAGATCAGATGGCGCGGAATCCCGCCGGTGCCGGGGCCGCCGGCCTTGCCCTGTCGGCCACAGCGCAGCGCCATTGCCAGCCCGGAAAGCGCGGCTTTGGGGTGGTTGACCAGCCAGCGCAGCGCGGTTGGCAGCAGGGTTTTAAGACCTTTTTCCAGCACATGTTCGGTGCGGTCGTCTTCGGCAAAATCAACCGGATCGACCAAGGCGCCGCGATCAGAGCGCATGGCAAAGCGGTGCACCTGCCACCCCAGCCGCTCCAGCGCGGCAATCTCGCGGCGTATGAAGGTGTGCGACGGTTTGGGGTAGGTGTTTACAAGATAAGCAATCTGCATGGCGGCACCGAAATCATTACTGCGGCAGGCATTAGGCTGCGCATTGGGCAAGAGTAAGGCAATTCGTTGAAAAACAGAGACAGTTTGTTGCACGGCATCGGCGGTGTTGCAGGCCAGCCTTGATTGACGCATGGTGCGTGCGCCCCTAGGGTCGCGGCAGTTCAGTGATGGTAGTAACATGTCAGACGCCCAAATGACCGCCCCAGCGGGCAAAAGCCTTTTTGCCCGTGCGATGCGAGGATCGGCGTTTACAGCGGCAGCCTATGCGTTGACGCAGGTGATGCGATTGGGGTCGAACCTGATCCTGACGCGGCTGTTGGCCCCCGATGCTTTTGGCGTGATGGCGCTGGTATCGGTGGTGTTGGTGGGCATGGTGATGTTTTCCGACGTGGGGGTCAGCGCATCGATTGCGCAGAACAAGCGCGGCGATGATCCGGCATTTCTGGATACGGCCTTCACCATTCACGCGTTTCGCGGCACGATGCTGTGGCTGGTGACCTGTGGTCTGGCTTGGCCGCTGGCGCAGTTTTATCATGCGCCCGAACTGGTGTGGCTGCTGCCGGTGGCGGGGATTTCGCTGTTTATCTCCGGGTTCAACCCGACGCGGATCGACACCGCGACGCGGCATCTGCTGTTGGGGCGGGTGACGTTGCTGGACCTGATTGCGCAGGCGATTGGTATTCTGGCGATGGTGGTGCTTTCGCTTTTGTTCAAATCGGTCTGGGCCTTGGTGATCGGGGCGATTATCGGTTCTTTGGCCAAGTTGGTGCTGACATGGGTCTATTTGCCCGGCCCGGCGAACCGGCTGCGGCTGGATAAATCTGCGGCGCATGAGCTGATTCATTTTGGCAAGTGGATCTTTATGTCGACCGCCTGCGGTTTTGCTTTGGCGCAGGGTGATAAGGCGATCTTTGGCCATTACCTGCGGCTGGAAGAGCTGGGGATTTACAACATCGGCTATTTTCTGGCGTCGTTTCCGCTGTTGCTGGCGCGGTCGGTGAACAGCCGGATCATGATTCCGCTGTATCGCGACCATCATCCAGCCAATTCGGCGCAGGATTTCCGCAAGATGCGCAAATTGCGCTGGCTCATTTCGGGCGGCACTTTGTTGCTGTTAGGGCTGTTGGCGGTGGTGGGCGTGCCGTTGGTGGGGCTGCTGTATGATGCGCGCTATGCCGGGGCGGGGGCGATTGTGGTGGTGGTGGCTTGTTTGCAGATGCCAGAAACCATTGGGATTACTTATGATCAGTCGGCCTTGGCGGCGGGGGATGGCCGCAATTACTTCTGGCTGCAGGCGCTGAAGGCTGTGGTGCAGACGGTGGCGTTTCTGGTGGGGGTGACGCAGGGCGGTCTGGCGGGCGCGCTGTTGGCGCAGGGTATCGCACTGGTGGCGCTGCATCCGGCGGTGGTGGTTTTGGCGCGCAAGCATCGGGCGTGGGACCCGCTGAATGATGTGGTGCTGATTACTTTGGCGGCGGGGCTGGTGGCGTTGGCGTTTTGGCTGAACGCGGCGGCGATTGCGGCGCTGTGATGCCATGATCTGGTCTGTGTCTGGCCGCAAACTTGCGCTATTGCTGGGGTAAGGCTCGGGCTGTTGCAGGTGGAATTGGGCATGAAGATTGAAGAAACCGCGCTGCCGGGCGTCTTGGTGCTGACGCCGCAGCGGTTTGGCGATGAGCGGGGCTGGTTTTGCGAAACCTGGAACCGTGACCGGATGGCGGGCGCTGGGCTGGATTTTGGCTTTGTGCAGGACAACCATTCAAGGTCGGCGCAGATTGGCACGTTGCGGGGGCTGCATTATCAGGCGCCGCCGCATGCGCAGGACAAGTTGGTGCGCTGCACGGCTGGGTTGATCTTTGATGTGGCGGTGGATTTCAGGGCCGGGTCGGCGACGTTCGGGCGTTGGGTCGGGGTCGACCTGTCGCCGGAAAACGGCAAACAACTGCTGGTGCCGAAGGGGTTTTTGCATGGCTTTGTCACCCGCGCGGCGAACACCGAAGTGCAGTATAAATGCACCGATGTTTACGCGCCGGAATGCGACGGGGCGATTTGCTGGAATGACCCGGATATTGGCATTGATTGGGGGCTAAGCGCGCCACCGGTGCTGTCGGCCAAGGATGCGGCGGCGCCGTTGCTGCGAGATGTGGTGTCGCCGTTCGGGGGCATGGCATGAAGCTGTTGGTGACGGGCGGGGCGGGGTTTATTGGCTCGGCCGTGGTGCGGTTGGCGGTGGCGCGCGGGCATCAGGTGGTGAACCTTGATGCGCTGACCTATGCGGCTTGTCTGGACAATGTGGCCAGTGTGGCGGGGTCTGAATTGTATCGGTTTGAACAGGCCGATATTCGCGATCGCGCAGCGGTGGACCGGGTTTTTGCGGCGCATTGCCCCGATGCGGTGATGCATCTGGCGGCGGAAAGCCATGTGGACCGCAGCATTGACGGGCCTGCCGATTTTATCGAAACCAACATCACCGGCACTTTCAACATGCTAGAGGCGGCGCGGGCCTATTGGCAGCGTGCGGGCCGTCCGGCGGCGTTTCGGTTTCACCACATCAGCACGGATGAGGTGTTTGGGTCTTTGGGGCCAGAGGGGCAGTTTACCGAAACAACGCCCTATGATCCGCGCAGCCCCTATTCTGCCAGCAAGGCCGCCAGCGACCATCTGGTGCGGGCGTGGCATGAAACCTATGGCTTGCCGGTGGTGCTCAGCAATTGTTCGAACAATTATGGGCCGTTCCACTTTCCCGAAAAGCTGATTCCGGTGGTGATCTTGAACGCTTTGGCGGGCAAGCCGATTCCGGTTTACGGCCAAGGGCTTAACGTGCGCGACTGGCTTTATGTCGAAGATCACGCCGATGCGCTGCTTTTGGTGGTGGAAAAGGGCGCAGTTGGCCGCAGCTATAACATTGGCGGCGAGAATGAGCGGCGCAATATTGATCTGGTGCGCACGATCTGCGCCATTCTGGATGAAAAGCGGCCAAAGCCGGGGTCTTATGCCGACCAGATCAGCTTTGTTCCCGATCGGCCGGGGCATGACGCCCGCTATGCGATTGACCCGTCGCGGATTCGGCAAGAGCTGGGATGGCGGCCATCGGTGACGGTGGAGCAAGGGTTGGAACGCACCGTGCAATGGTATCTGGACAACGAGGCGTGGTGGCGGCCGTTGCAGGCGCGCGCCGGTGTTGGCGTGCGGTTGGGGGTAACGGCGTGAAGGTTTTGGTGTTTGGCCAAAGCGGACAGGTGGCGCAAGAACTGGCCCGGCGGCTGCCAGCCGGGGTTTCCGCGCAGTTCTTGGGCCGCAATCAGGCTGATTTGGCCGACCCGGCAGGCTGCGCGGCGGTTGTTGCGGCGGCAGATGCCGATGTGGTGATCAACGCCGCCGCATGGACGGCAGTTGACCGGGCCGAAGCGGAAGAAGCCGCCGCGACGGTGGTGAACGGTGCGGCGCCGGGCGCGATGGCACGGGCCTGTGCGGCGCGGGCGCTGCCGTTTTTGCACCTGTCGACCGATTATGTGTTTGATGGCGCGGGTGAGCGGCCGTTCAAGGTGGATGACCCGGTGGCACCGCTGGGCGCCTATGGCCGGAGCAAACTGGCCGGAGAGCGGGCGGTGCTGGCGGCGGGGGGCACGGCGCTGGTTTTGCGCACCTCTTGGGTGGTTTCGGCGCATGGGGCGAATTTCGTCAAGACCATGCTGCGGTTGGGGCGCGAGCGCAGCAGCCTGACCGTGGTGGCCGACCAGATCGGCGGGCCGACGCCTG
>JAHEDL010000352.1 GCA_024641255.1 Pseudorhodobacter sp. | reverse complement strand
CGCGCCTGCGCTGCCCAGACAAAGCGGCAGGCCGCCGATTTGATAGCTGACGCCCGACAGCATGGTGCCCAGCAACCGCCCCGCCGCGTTGGCCATATAGTAGAACCCGACATCCTGACTGACCCTATCTGCCTTGGAAAACGCAAGGATCAGGTAGGAGTGCACCGAAGAGTTGATGGCAAAGACATAGCCAAAGATCAAAAGACCGGCGACGATCAGCAGGCTGAGCCAGAGCGCCGGGGTGCCCGCCGCCCAGACCGCCAGCGCCAAGATGAAGGGGATCGGCACCAGATACCCGGCCCAAGCAATTGCTTTGGCAACGATTTCGGATTCGGGTTTGCCCTTGGCGGCCAGCAGCTTTGGCGCCGCCGCCTGCACCGCGCCATAGGCGATGATCCACAGCGCCATAAAGCCACCGATCAAGAAAAAGGCAAAGCGGCGGCTGTCGGGGGTGCCATCCGACAGGATGGCCTGAAAATACACCGGAATACCGACAACAAACCACACATCCCGCGCGCCGAACAGAAACATGCGGGCAAGGCTAAGCCGGTTGACCCGCAGGTCTTTTGACCAGACCGACGAAAACTTGGCGTCTTTGCTGCCCATTGGCAGGCCAGCGGGCATGAACACCCAGATCGCCAGCAAGATCACCGCCAGCACCGCGGCCATTCCCCACACCGCGCCCTTGAACCCGGCCAAAGCCAGCAAAGCCGCCCCCAGAAAGAAGCCTACGCCCTTGACCGCGTTTTTCGATCCGGTCAGCAAAGCCACCCAGCGAAACAGCGTGCCGTCGCCCTTGGGGGCCAGCAGTTTGACCGCCGATTTTGAGGACATCTTGGCCAGATCTTTGGCAACACCGCTTAGCCCCTGCATTGCCATCACAAAGGCAACAGAGGCTGCGATGCTCCACGCCGGATCAAGCTGCGCCAACCCGATCAAGGCCGCGATCTGCAACAACAGCCCCGACCACAGCGTGACCGCAAGGCCAAAGCGCGCCGCGATCCAACCGGCGGCAAGGTTTGTCACGATGCCCGCGATTTCATACAGCAAGAACAGCCAAGCCAGTTGCACCGGCTTGAAGCCAAGCCCGTTGAAGTGCAGCAGCACCAACATGCGCAGCGCACCATCAGACAACATGAAGGCCCAATAGGCCGCCGTCACCGCCGTATAGGCGACACGGCCGGGGGCGCGCGACGGGCTCATAGCCCCGCCGCGACCATGCGCGTGATATCGGCCAAGCGGCAGGAATAGCCCCATTCGTTGTCATACCAAGCGTAAATCTTTACCTGCGTGCCGTTGACCACCATGGTCGACAGCGCGTCGATGATCGAAGATCGCGGGTCGTTGGTGTAATCGGTGGAAACCAGCGGCCGGGTTTCATAGCCCAGAATACCCTTTAGCGGACCATCGGCTGCGGCTTTGAACAGGGCGTTCACCTCATCGACACTGGTTTGCCGCGCGACTTCGAACACGCAATCGGTCAGCGACCCATTCAGCAGCGGCACCCGCACCGCATGGCCATTCAGCCGCCCTTTCAGTTCGGGATAAATCAGGGTGATCGCGGTCGCCGACCCTGTCGTCGTCGGGATCAGGTTCAGCAGCGCAGACCGCGCGCGGCGCATGTCTTTTGCGGGGCGGTCGACGATGGTTTGGGTGTTGGTCACATCATGGATCGTGGTGATGGAGCCGTGGCGGATGCCGATGGCTTCGTGGATCACCTTGACCACCGGAGCAAGGCAGTTGGTGGTGCAGCTGGCCGCCGTGACCAGATGATGCGTGGCCGCATCATAGTCACCGTGGTTGACGCCATAGACCAGGTTCAGCGCGCCGCCATCCTTGACGGGTGCCGAAACCACAACCTTTTTCACCCCGGCCGCGTAATAGGGCGCGATCTTGGCGGCGGTTTTGAACACGCCGGTGCAGTCGATCACCAGATCAATGCCCATGTCGGCAAGCGGCAGATCTTCGATGCGCTTGGCTGCCGTGACCGCCATGCGACTGCCGTTCAGGGTCAGGCTGGTGTCGTCAAAGCCGATGTCGGCTTTCCAGCGGCCATGCACGCTGTCGAATTCCATCAGCAAGGCGTGCTGTTCGGGGGTGCCGGTGGGATCGTTGATCAGTACGATGTCGCCGCCCGCGCCGGTGTCGATCAGGTCGCGCAGCACAAGCTTTCCAATGCGGCCAAGGCCGTTCAATGCGATACGGGTCACGGGTAGTCTCCTTACGACCGGTTCAGGCCAATGGTGTCGAGCCTGCGTTGCAGGGCGATGCGGTCAAGTTGGTCAACAGGCAGCGCCGAAAACGCCACGATGCGGCGGTGCAGGTCGGCGAATGCCTTGGCGAAGGCCAACCCCTTTTCGGCATCGGTGCCACTGGCTTTGGCCGGGTCGGGCAGGCCCCAATGCGCGGTCATCGGTTGGCCCGGCCAAGGCGCACATTCTTCGGCGGCGGCGGCGTCGCAGACGGTGAAGATGAAGTCCATCTGCGGCGCGTCGGCGGTCTGAAATTCGGAAATATGCTTGGCGCGCAGGGTCGATGTGTCCAGCCCGTTGCGGTTCAGGAGGTCGATCGCATAGTCGTTCAATTTGCTGCCCGGACGGGTGCCGGCGGAAAAGGCGCGAAACTTGCCTTCGCCAAGCTGGTTCAACAGCGCTTCGGCAAAGATCGACCGGGCCGAGTTGCCCGAACAGATGAACAGAACGGTGTAGGGTGGTTTTGTCACGTCGTGCAGCGTCCTTTCGTCATCATTGGGGCAGACCATGTCGGCCCGACCCCGGCAGCAATCGTTGACCAGATAGGCGATCAAGCCCGCGGTTCGGGTCAGATCGGCCGAATAAAACAGTGACCGCCCCTGACGTTCGCTTTTGATCAGGCCGCAGGATTCAAGTTCGGCCAGATAATGCGACAGCGTGTTTTGCTTCATCGCCAAAGCTTCGGCGATTTCGGTTGGCCGCCCGCCTTGCGGGGCCAAGCGCATCAGCATCCGAAACACCGAGAGGCGGCCGGGGTGGCCAAGGGCCATGAAGGTCTGGGTGGCTTGCATCAATTCCATTATTCCCGAATATAGGAAATAATTTCGCCTGCCAAGTGAAGCTTTTGTAAAACCGGTTGATGCAGGTCATTGGGCCGGTGCGGGCGGTGTTACATGGTGAAATCTGATCAGCGGGGCCGATGCGATGACTTCCATTTTGCAAGATCCAACACGGTTTTTGTTTTTCACCGGCAAGGGCGGGGTGGGCAAAACCTCGCTAAGCTGTGCGGTGGCGCTTGATCTTGCCGATCAGGGCAAGCGGGTGCTGTTGGTCAGCACCGATCCGGCGTCGAACCTTGATGAGATGCTGGAGACGGCGCTGACCGATCATCCAAGCCCGATCTCCGGCGCGCCCAACCTTTTTGCGATGAACATCGACCCGGATCGCGCGGCGGAGGCTTATCGCGCCCGCGTTATAGACCAGTTGGACCCTGCCGCGACCGAGGCGGAAAAATCGACGGTGCGCGAACAGTTGTCAGGTGCCTGCACCATCGAGATCGCGGCTTTTGACGAATTTGTCGGGCTTTTGGCCGAAGATGATCCGGGCTTTGACCACATTATTTTTGATACTGCCCCCACTGGCCACACCCTGCGCTTGCTAAGCCTGCCCCGCGCGTGGAGCGGGTTTTTGCAAGGCAATGATCGTGGCGCGTCGTGTCTTGGCCCGCATTCGGGCCTGAAAATGCAAGAAGAGCGGTTTCGGGCGGCGTTGCAGACGCTTGCCGATCCGCTGCGCACGTCAATCGTGTTGGTCACGCGGGCCGACCGGGGCGCGGTGCGCGAAGCGGCGCGCACATCGGATGAATTGCGGGTCTTGGGCCTTGGCAACCAGCAGCTTGTGGTCAACGGAGTGTTTCGCGCCGCGCAGACCGGCGATGCGGTGGCGGATGGTTTGGCGCGCGATCATGCGGCGATTCTGGCCAGCCTGCCGGAAAACCTGCTGCTGCTGCCGCGCAGTGACGTGCCGCTGCGGTCGTTTGACATGGTGGGGCTGGCGGCATTGCGGGCGCTGTTTCAAGACGAAACTGCGGTTGCCATCAAGGTGCCCGATGCGCCCGGATTGGATGAGCCGGGGCTGGACCAGATGGTTGATGCGCTGGCGCAGGCTGGGCGCGGCTTGATCATGGTTATGGGCAAGGGTGGTGTTGGCAAGACCACGGTTGCGGCCGCGATTGCCATAGGTCTGGTCAAGCGTGGCCACAGCGTGCATCTGACCACCACCGACCCTGCGGCGCATGTGGCGCTGGTGGTGGATGGGGTTTTGCCCGGTTTGACGGTGGATCGCATCGACCCTGCGGTTGAAACCACGCGCTATGTTGACAAGATCATGGCAAGCAAGGGCCGCGATCTGGACGCGGCAGGTCAGGCGTTGCTGCGCGAAGATCTGGCGTCGCCCTGCACCGAAGAGGTTGCGGTTTTTCACGCGTTTTCGCGCATCGTCGCCGAGGCCCGCAGCGCGTTTGTGGTGATGGATACGGCGCCCACCGGCCACACCTTGCTGCTGCTGGATGCAACCGGGGCCTATCATCGGCAGATCGGAAGAGCGTCG
>JAHEDL010000327.1 GCA_024641255.1 Pseudorhodobacter sp. | reverse complement strand
GGGCGAAACCGGTGCCTCGCATGAAGTTCTGGTCGGGTATTATGGCAACCTTAGCACCTCGGAAACCATTGCCGTTACCTTTACACCCACCGTTCCGGCTACGGGTGCGTCGAACACCTGGACCATGACGCTGCGCGATAGCGCCTCGAACGATGCGATCATTGGCGAGTATACGTTGCAGTTTGATGGATCGCAGGCCGCCGGTGGCACTTTGGCAAGTGTTACGGCGGTTTCCGGCGGCGTCTATGATGCGACAACCGGCACCATTCCGCTGACCGTCGGTGGCGGCACCATCAGCCTTGATGTTGGCAAGATTGGCATGCCCAACGGCATGACGCAGCTGTCAGACAGCTTTTCCCCTTCGGACATCACAAAAAACGGCTCTCCGGTGGCCAGCCTTACCTCGGTCGAGGTGGATGAACAGGGCAAACTTTACGCGATTTATGATCAAGGCTTTAGCCGCTGCATCTATCAAATTCCGGTTGTTGACGTGCCAAACCCCAACGGACTGACCGCGCTAAGCGACCAAACCTATGAGGTGTCAGCGACCTCTGGCGCCTTCTATCTGTGGGATGCGGGCGATGGCCCGACCGGGTCGGTTCTGGGCTTTTCGCGCGAAGAATCGGCCACCGACGTTGCGGCGGAACTAACCTCGCTGATCCAAACCCAGCGGGCCTATTCGTCGAACGCCAAGGTCATCCAGACCGTGGATGAAATGCTGCAAGAAACCACCAATATCAAACGATAGGGGGCCTAGATGTCGATCAGCGGTAGCTTTTCCACGGCGCTTTCCGGCCTGACCGCCGCCGCCCGCGCGGCCGAGGTCGTGTCGTCGAACATCGCAAACGCGATGACAGACGGCTATGGTCGGCGTGAACTGACCCTAAGCGCGCGCGTCATTGGCGGCACGGGGCAGGGCGTTATGGTTGGCGGCGTCACCCGCCGCTCTGATCCGGTGGTTATTGGCGACCGCCGCCTTGCCGATGCCGGCAGCGGCGCGCGCGATACCACGGCCAAATTTCTTAACCGGCTGGAAAGCATTGTCGGGTCGCCCGATGATGCAACCTCGCTGAACAGTCGGATTGCCGACTTTGATACCGCCTTGCTAGAGGCAACGTCGCGCCCTGAATCCGAACCGCGTCTGGCCAATGTGATGCAGACAGCAAAAGCGCTTGCCGCGCATATCGCGGACGCTGGACGCCAAATTCAAGACGCACGGGCAGAGGCAGACAACCAGATCGAATCGCAAGTTGCGCAGCTGAACACGGCATTGGCGCGTGTCGCCGACCTGAACGGCCAGATCCGGGCGAATTCTGGCACAGGGCGCGATTCGTCAGCGCTGATTGACCAGCGTCAGCAAGTGATTGATGGGATTTCCAAGATCGTTCCGCTGCGCGAAGTGCCGCGCGACAATGGCCCTGTTGCGCTGTTCACCACGGGCGGTGCGGTGTTGTTAGATGGCCGTCCCGCTGAACTGGGTTTCACGCCAGCCGGTGTTATTGTGCCGGGCATGACTCAGGCCAATGGTGCGCTGTCTGGCCTGACACTGAACGGCAAGCCCTTGTCTACGGCGGCAGAGGGCGGGCCAATTTCAGGCGGGTCATTGGCGGCGCAATTCGCTATTCGTGATGATCTTGCACCCAAAGCGCAGGAAAAGCTGGATGCCGTCGCGCGCGATCTGGTTGAAAGGTTTGCCAATCCGGCGATTGATGGCACCCGCACGACGGGCCAGCCGGGGCTTTTTACCGATGACGGGTCGGTCTTTAGTGCGGTGAACGAAACCGGCCTTGCGCAACGCTTACAGGTCAACAGTGCCGCCGATCCGGCGCAAGGCGGGGCGCTTTGGCGCTTGCGCGATGGTTTGGGGGCCAGCACCGCCGGGGCATCGGGCAACGCGCAGATGTTGAAAAACATGCAATCGGCGCTGACCGCTGCGCGCAACCCGGTGTCGGGCGGTTTCATGGCGGGTGCCCGCAGTTTTGCGACGCTTTCGGCGGATGTGATTTCGGGCATCGCGACGGCGCGGGTCAACGCCGATGACGAAGCAAGCTTCGCCACTGCCCAGCTTGGCACCCTGCGGTCGATGGAGCTGGAGCAAGGCGTTGATACCGATCAAGAAATGCAATCGCTGCTGCAAATTGAAACGGCCTATGCCGCCAATGCAAAGGTTATTTCAACCATCGGCGACATGATGCAAACTTTGTTGGAGATGTGAGATGTCGTCGGTTTCTTTGGGCGATCTGGCCAAATCTTTCATGTTGCGCCGCCACAATGTCAGCCTGAAGCAGGATCTGCAGCGGCTGACGACAGAGTTGACGACGGGAAAGGTGTCTGACACCGCGCAGCACGTCTCTGGCGACTTGATGCAACTTTCGGGCATTGACGGGTCGCTGGCGCGGTTGAAAGGCTTTAACGCCATCACCAACGAAGCCGGAGTTTTTGCCAGCGCGATGCAAACGGCTCTTGGCACGATTGATGGGCTTTCATCTGAGCTAAGTTCGTCGCTGTTGATTGCAACGGCTGGTGCCGCCGATGGCAGGATTGATGCTGTTGGCGCCGAGGCCAGACAAAAACTGGAAACCGCGCTTTCGGTTCTAAACACCCGTTTTGGCGACAGATCTTTGTTTGCGGGGGTGCAAACATCGAATTCCGCCGTGGCTGGTGTTGAAACGGTTCTGACCGCATTGGACACCGCCGTCAGCGGTGCAGTTAGCGCGGCCGATGTTGAAACGGCGGTTTCTGCCTGGTTCGATGATCCGGCTGGCTATGCTGCAACGGGTTATCTTGGCGGCGGAAAGTTAGCGCCGCTTGCAATCGGTGCTGGCGAAGCGACGCAGTTGGATATTACCGCGAATGATCCAGCAATTCGGGGTAATCTGAAGGCGCTGGCAACGGCGGCGATGCTTAGCCGTGGCGTATTGGCAGGGCAGCCCGAAGCGCGCAAAGATTTGGCGCGCCGGGCCGGGAGCGCGTTGTTGGAAAACCAAACCGACCGCACCTATATGGCCGCACGGTTGGGTGTGGCCGAAGCCCAGATCGGTTCAGCCGCAACGCGAAACGCCAACGAACTGGCGTCCTTGCAGATCGCGCGCAACGATATTGTCAGTGCCGACCCCTATGAAACGGCGTCAAAACTGGAAGAAACCCAAACCCAGCTTGAAAAGATTTACACCATTACGGCGCGGCTTTCGCGTCTTAGCCTTGTGGATTACCTAAGATGAGAAAACTTCTTTGCGCCGCAATGGTCGGTCTGCTGACCAGCACCGCCTGGGCCGGGCCAATTCGGATCAAGGACTTGGTAGAGTTTGATGGGGTTCGATCAAACGATCTGGTGGGCTATGGGTTGGTGGTTGGCCTGAATGGCACCGGCGATGGCTTGCGAAATGCGCCCTTTACCGAAGAAATCATGTCAAATCTGCTAGAGCGGTTGGGCGTGAACGTCACGGGCGAGCAATATCAGCCAAAGAACGTAGCGGCGGTTTTTGTCACGGCGACATTGCCTGCCTTTGCCCGCGCCGGTGGGCAGATCGACGTAACAGTTTCGGCAATTGGCGATGCCAAAAGCCTGTTGGGCGGCACGCTGATCATGACGCCGCTAAATGGCGCTGACGGCCAGATTTACGCAGTGGCGCAGGGCGCGATCATTGCCGGTGGCGTGTCGGCCGAAGGTAAGGCTGCGAAAGTGGTGCAGGGCGTGCCAACGGCGGGGATGATTCCGTCTGGCGCTCGGGTTGAACGCGAGGTCGAATTCGACTTCACGCAACTGGATTCGATGCGGCTTGCCCTGCGGGAGCCCGATTTCACCACGGCGGCCCGGATCGAAACGGCGATCAACAGTGAAATGGGCAAAGGCTTTGCCGAGATGCTGGACGCGGGAACGGTGTTGCTTAGCACCAATGGCCGTTCGCCGGCCCATCTGGTCAGCCAGGTTGAAAATATCAAAGTCGAACCAGAAGCGCGGGCGCGGGTGGTTGTTGACCAACGCTCTGGCACCATTGTGATGGGGGAAGATGTGCGGATCAGTCGCGTTGCCGTGGCGCAGGGTAATCTGACGCTGCGTATTGATGAGACGCCGGTGGTGGTCCAGCCCAACCCGTTTTCGGAAGGCCAAACGATTGTTGTGCCGCGCTCTGCGGTTGATATTCAAAACGAACCGGGCACCGGTTTGGCCGAAGTGTCGGGCGGAACAAACCTGTCCGAGGTTGTCGCTGGTCTAAACGCGCTTGGCGTGGCACCGAATGACATGATCGATATTTTGAAAAGCATCAACGCCGCCGGGGCGCTGCACGCCGAGTTCTTGGTGAACTGACCCGGCCGTTAGGAAAACCGTCTGAAAATCTGCCAGCCAGAGCGGCGTCTATTCGCCCCTCTGGCAGACCCGTTTTTACATATAGCTGCGAACCAAGGCGCTGGAAATCAGGCTCCAGCCGTCGGCAACGACGAAGAAGGCAAGTTTGAACGGCAGCGACACAACCCCGGGCGGCACCATCATCATACCCATCGACATCAACACTGCGGCGACGACCAGATCGATGATCAGGAATGGCAGAAACACCAGAAAGCCGATTTCGAAGGCGCGCTGAATTTCTGACAAAATGAACGACGGCACCAGCAGCGACAAGGGTGCATCCACTGCG
>JAHEDL010000323.1 GCA_024641255.1 Pseudorhodobacter sp. | reverse complement strand
GTGGATATTGATTTGTGGCTGAAGGGCGGCGCGATTACCTTTGATGGTTTCCCGAATACGCGCGGCGGCAAGATGGATGCCGAAACCATCGGGCTGGCGGCGGCGTTGAAATATCCAAACGTGACGCTGATCACCGGGGCAAAGGTGACGCGTTTGCACGCCGAGGGGCGGCGGATCACCGCGGTGGACTATGAGAAGGACGGCAATGCGGCGCGGATTTCGGCGCCCTTGGTGTGTCTGAGTGCGGGGGCGGTGAAATCGGCGACGCTGCTGTTGGCATCGGCGACCGAGGCGCATCCGACCGGGCTTGCCAACAGTTCGGATCAGGTTGGCCGCAATTTCATGAACCACAATATCACGGCGGTTTTGGGCGTCAGCCCGTTCCGGCGCAACCGGTCGGTCTATGAAAAGACCATCCAGATGAATGACTGGTATCTGACCGGCGGACCCAAGGGCGAGCCGTTGGGCAATGTGCAGATGTTGGGCCGCATCACCGGCGAGATCATGGCGGCGGAATCCGGGCTGCCGCTGCCGGTTTCGCGCTGGTTGGCGGACCATTCGGTGCATTTGATGACGATGTCGGAAGACCTGCCCAACCCCGAAAGCCGGGTGTTTTTGCGCGACGGGCAGATTGTGCTGAAATGGGAACGGTCGAACTGGGAGGCGCATGTGGCGCTGAACGCCAAACTGAAAGCGGTGCTGAAAAAGGCCGGTTGGCCGCTGGTGTTGATGAAGACCTTCGAAAAGCGCACGCCGAGCCATCAATGCGGCACGGCGCGGATGGGCAATGACCCGAGAACCAGTGTGGTGAATGCGTTCTGCCGGGCGCATGACCATGACAACCTGTTTATCGTCGATGCGTCGGTATTGCCGACCTCGGGGGCGGCAAACCCGTCGTTGACGGTGGCGGCGCTGGCGTTGCGGGTGGGGCGGCATATTCTGACGCAAGGGTGAGCAGGCGGGGCCTTGAAGGTGCTTGGGGCGCGGCCTAGTGTTCGCCCCAAGATACAAGGGGGCGCCAATGGCCACGAAACGCAGCATTTTTGAAGAGGTTGGCAGTGTTGTGCCGCCGGTCGCACCGCAGGGTGGGCTGATTGACGGGCGCGGCAAGGGCGCGCGGCGCGGTATTCGGATCTGGCTGGCGCTGATCTTTCTGCTGGTGGCGACGATGATCGTGGTGGGCGGGCTGACGCGTTTGACGGATTCGGGCCTGTCGATCACCGAATGGAAGCCGATCATGGGGGCGGTGCCGCCGCTTTCGGATGCCGATTGGGCGGCGGTCTTCGACAAATACAAGGCCAGCCCCGAGTTTCAGCTACAAAACAGCCAGATGAGCCTTGCGGCGTTCAAAAGCATTTTCTGGTGGGAATGGGGGCATCGTGAACTGGGCCGGTTGATCGGTTTGGTTTGGGCCGTTGGGTTCTTTGGCTTTTTGCTGGCGCGCAAGATCCCGGTCGGTTGGACCGGGCGGCTGTTGGGCGTTGGCGCGCTGGGCGGTGTGCAGGGCGCGATAGGCTGGTGGATGGTGTCGAGCGGTTTAAGCGGCGCGATGGTGGATGTGGCGTCCTATCGCTTGGCGACGCATCTGGGGATTGCCTTTGTTATTCTGGGGCTGATCGCGTGGTATGTGTTCTTGCTGGGCCGGTCGGAGTCTGAGCTTTTGGTGGCGCGGCGTGGGGCCGAGCGGAAACTGGTCGGGCTGTCGACCGGGTTGATGCATTTTGCGTTTTTGCAGGTGGTGCTGGGCGCCTTGGTGGCGGGGATTGATGCGGGGCGGGCGTTTCCGACCTGGCCGTTGATGAACGGTGATTTCTTTCCGGCGGATGCGTTTTATGTGCCGGGGCGGCCGGTCTGGGCGGCGTTTTTCGAAAATCCGGGGTTGGTGCAGTTTATTCACCGGATGTCGGGGTATTTGCTGTTTGCCTTTGGGGTGGTGGCATGGCTGCGCGGGCGCAAGTCGGCGCATAGTGCCACGCGCGGGGCGTTTCATCTGGTGATAGTGATGCTGGTGGCGCAGGTGACTTTGGGCATCTTTACCGCGCTGACGGCGGCACAGCCGCATGTGGCGATTACGCACCAGATTGGGGCGGTATTTTTGTGGGTTCTGATCCTGCGGGCGCGGCATTTGTCGGCCTATCCGGTGGCGGGATCAATTCGGGAGGGGACGGCGTGACCAACAACACCGCTTATGCAGAACTGATGGCGCATGTGCGCCAGACCGAGGCGCTGGCGAAGGTGGCAGAGCGGCTGGGGTGGGATCAGGAAACCATGATGCCGCGTGGCGGGGCCGAGCAGCGGGGCGAGGAAATGGCGGCGATGGAGGGCGTTTTGCACGCCCGCCGCACCGATGGCCAGATCGCGCAGTGGTTGGCGGATGCCGATCCGGTGGATGCGGTGGCGGCGGCGCAGCTTTACCAGATCGACCGCAGCTATCGGCGGTCGGTGAAGGTGCCCGGCGCTTTGGCGCAAGAGCTGGCGCGGGTGACTTCGGTGGCGCAGGGCACCTGGGCGGCGGCGCGGGCGGCGGATAAGGTGGCGGATTTTCTGCCGACCTTGGCGCAGGTGATTGACCTGAAGCGGCAAGAGGCGGCCTGTCTGGCGGAGGGCGGCGATCTTTATGATGCGCTGATTGACGATTACGAACCCGAGGCGACGGCGGAAAGCCTTGGGGCGATGTTTGGCCGGATGCGGCCGCGGCTGGTGGCGCTGCGTGAGGCGGTGTTGGGCTGTGAAGCCCCGCCAGCGTTGCACGGGCATTTCGGGCAGGATGCGCAGTTGCGGTTGGCGCGCGATCTGGCATCGGCGTTTGGCTATGATTGGGAGCGTGGGCGGATTGACCTTGCGGTGCATCCGTTCAGTTCGGGCGGTGGCGATGACAGCCGGATCACCACGCGGGTGGTGGAAAGCGATCCGTTCAACTGCATCTATTCAACCATCCACGAGGTCGGCCATTCCAGCTATGAGCTGGCGATCGACCCGGATTATGCGATGACGCCGCTGGGCCATGGCGTTTCGATGGGCGTGCATGAAAGCCAAAGCCGGATTTACGAAAACCAGATCGGGCGCGGGCGGGCGTTTACGGGTTGGATGTATGGCCAGATGGTGGAACGCTTTGGCGCGCTGTCGGTTGACGGGCCGGATGGGTTTTACCGCGCGGTGAACCGGGTGCAGCCGGGCTTTATTCGCACCGAGGCCGACGAGGTGCATTACAACCTGCATATCATGATGCGCTTTGATCTGGAGCGGGCGTTGATCCGCGGCGATCTGGCGGTGACTGACCTTGAGGCTGCTTGGAATGACCGCTTTGCAGCCGATTTTGGCGTGGCGGTGGATCGGCCGAGCCATGGCATGTTGCAAGATGTGCATTGGTCGGTGGGGCTGTTTGGTTATTTCCCGACCTATACGCTGGGCAATGTTTACGCCGGCTGTCTGAACAAGGCGATGCGCGCGGCGGTGCCGGATGTGGATGCAGCGCTTGCGCGTGGTGATACGTCGGGGGCAACGGGCTGGTTGCGCGAAACCGTGCAGCGCCACGGCGGCTTGCGCAAACCGCGCGACACCATTGCTGCCGCTTGCGGCTTTGAGCCAAGCGAGGGGCCGCTGCTGGATTATCTAGAGGCGAAGTTCCGCGATTTGTACCGGCTGTGAGCCTGCGCCGCGCCGCAACCACCGCAGTATCCCCCGCTGGAGCGGGGCTTGCCGTGTGGTTGCTGGCGCTGGGGCAGACCCTGACTTATGCCGGGGTTTACTATGCCTTCCCCGCGCTGCTGCCTGATTTGCAGCGCGCCACCGGCTGGACCGTGGGGCAGTTGGCCTTGGGGCCAACGGTGGGCTTTTTGGTGATGGCGGCACTGACGCCGTTTACCGGGCGCTGGGTTGATCGCGGCTGGGGCGGCGAGATGCTAAGTTACGCGCCGGTTCTGGCCAGTTTGGGCGTGGCGGCGTTGGCTTTCGCGCCAAACCCGGTGCTGTGGTGGGCGATCTGGGCGCTGATCGGTGTGGCGCAGGCCTGCTGTCTTTACGAATCCTGCTTTGCCTTCTTGACCCGGCGTTTGGGCGGCGAGGCGCGCGGCGCGATTACCAAGGTGACGTTGGTGGCCGGGTTTGCCGGAACATTGGCGTTTCCGCTGGGCGATGTGCTGGCAAAGCTGATGGGCGGGCAGATGGCCTTTCTGGCCTTTGCTGCGCTGGGCCTGTTTGGCGCGGCACCGGTCAACGCCTATGCGGTGCGACATTTGCGGCGGATGGAACGGGTGGGCGCGCCAGTGCCAGACCCTGCACCCGGGGTTTTGGCGCAAGCGGTGCGGCGACCGGCGTTTTGGGCGTTGGCGGCGGTTTTTGGCATGCTTTACCTGAACCACGGCATCCTTTTGACCTATGTGTTGATGCTGTTCAAAGATCGTGGCGCGGGGGCGGCGATGGCGGTGCTTGCGGCATCCAGCATCGGGCCGTCGCAGGTGTTGGGGCGGTTGGTGTTGCTGGCGCTGGGGGCGCGGGTTGGTAATGGCCGCGCGATGCTGTGGTCGGTTGCGGGTATTGTTCTGGCCAGTGTGGCGTTGCTTGCGGCGGGGTTTGCACCGCTGTTGATCTTTTTATTCGCGGCGTTGCAGGGCGCAGGCGCGGGGCTGCTTTCGATCCTGCGGCCGATGTTGATTG
>JAHEDL010000289.1 GCA_024641255.1 Pseudorhodobacter sp. | reverse complement strand
GCAGGATGGCTGGCCCTTGCCCTGCTGCGCCCACCACTTTGGGCCTGCGGGTTGGTGAGTCTGGTGGGCTTGCTGCTGCTGGTGCTGGAATTGGTGAACTCTGCCATCGAAGCGGCGGTCGATCACACCTCTACAGATCATCACCCGCTGGCCAAAGCGGCCAAAGACACCGGCTCTGCTGCGGTCGCGGTGATGGGGCTGGGATATGTCGGCGTTTGGGGGCTGACCCTGCTTGCGCTTTTCTAGATCGTGAGTAATGTTATCGATAACAAGGGGGCGATCATGACCGAAGCAAAGACGATTCTTATCACCGGGGCAGGGTCAGGAATTGGCCGTTCAACGGCCCGCGTGTTTCTTGCGGCTGGCTGGCAAGTGGCGCTGATGGGGCGTCGTGCCGAAGCTTTGGAAGAAACCGCTGGCGTTCACAAGGCGATCATTCTTCCGGCAGATGTGACCAACCCGGCAGAGGTCGACGCCGCCTTTGCAAAATTGCCGCGTTTGGATGTGCTTTTCAACAACGCAGGCATTTCCGCCGCCGCCGCTACGATCGACGAGATCCCGGTGCAGCAATGGTTGGATGTCTGCAACACCAACATCACCGGCATGTTTCTGGCGGCTCGCGCTGCATTTGGCATGATGCGCCACCAGTCGCCGCAGGGCGGGCGCATCATCAACAACGGGTCAATTTCCGCGCATGTCCCACGGCCCGGATCGGTGCCTTACACCATGTCGAAACACGCAGTGACCGGGCTGACCCGCACGCTTGGCCTTGACGGTCGCGCCTTCAATATCGCCTGCGGGCAGATCGATATCGGCAACGCTCTAACCGATATGGCCGCCAAGTTCACCAAAGGCGTGCCGCAGGCCAGCGGCGAAATTCGTGTCGAACCGGTGATGGATGTGGCCCATGTTGCCGATGCCGTGCTGCATATGGCCAACCTGCCGCTGGATGTGAACGTGCCGTTCATGACCATCATGGCGCGCGACATGCCATATATCGGCCGCGGCTGACGCCCGCCACTTGACGCCCTAGTCGACCCGCACTTCGCGCGCCGTTGGCTGTGCGTCCGGGCCGCAGAACATGTCATAGACCAAGGCCATGATCGCCCCGGCCTTGGGGTCGCGGATCGAATAGTAGATTGCCTTGCCATCGCGTCGGGCCGCGACCAAGCCTTCGCTGCGCAGGCGGGCAAGTTGCTGGCTGACTGCCGCTTGCCGCGAGCCCAGCAATTCTTCCAGCGCCGTGACCGATTTTTCACCCGATGACAGGTGGCAAAGAATCATCAGCCGTCCTTGGTGCGACAGCGCCTTCAGTAACGCTGCGGCTTCTGCGGCGCGTTCGCCCATATCATCGGCCGACAACGCAGCACAGCCCAACCCAGAATCGTCCAACTCACCCAAAGCCACCGTCGTCTCCTGCTGCTGATGCATACGCATTGTTTATCACGAATATATGGTCGGGGCGAGGGGGTGTCACTGGACTGTGACGCAAGCTCGGCTACTCTACGCGGATCATTCTGGAGTGACCGATGACGCAACGCGATCCTGCCTTCACCGCCGCTGGCCGATTTTGGCGCGGCAACCTGCACACCCATTCCACGCGCTCTGACGGTGTTCTTAGCCCCGAAGAGGTGTGCCGTCGCTACAAGGCCGAAGGCTATGACTTCCTGGCGCTGACCGACCACTTTGTTGGCAGCTTTGGCTATCCGATTGTCGATACCGTGCCGATGCGCGATGCCGCGTTCACCACCATTTTGGGGGCCGAACTGCATTCGGGCGCGATGGCAAACGGCGAGCTTTGGCATATTCTGGCCGTCGGCCTGCCTGCCGATTTCGCGCCGTCAAACACCCCAACCTTCGTTCCGGTTGCCGATCAGGAAACCGGGCCTGAAATTGCCGCCCGTGCCGTCGCTGCCGGGGCTTTTGTCGCCATCGCGCATCCGCAGTGGTCGGGGCTGACGCTGGCCGATGCGCGCAGCATCACCGCCGCCCACGCGGTCGAAATTTACAACACCGGCTGTGATTTGGGCTGCGACCGTCCGGATGGTTTCGCCATCGCCGATCTGCTGCTGACCGAAGGCCGCCGCCTGACGATGGTTGCCACCGACGATGCGCATTTTTCCGAACCCGACCATTTCGGCGGCTGGGTCATGGTGAAAGCCGAAGAAAACACCCCAGAGGCGCTACTGGCGGCGCTGAAAGCCGGGCATTTCTATTCCAGCCAAGGGCCGGAACTGCGCGATGTGCGGCTGGAAGGCGATGTCGTGGTGGTGGAATGTTCTGCAGTGTCGTCCGTTGTCGCCATTGGCCACGGTACTGGCGCAAAGGCCGTGCATGGTCACAGCCTGACCCGCGCCGAAGTGCCGCTGGCACGGCTGAACAATAGCCCTTGGGTGCGCGTGGCGGTGATTGATGCCGCTGGCAAACGCGCTTGGTCCAACCCGATCTGGGTTGATGGCGTGGTGGGAAAAAACCCGCGGGTTCTGGGCTAACTGGAAAAAGCGCTGCGCCAGTCCGCCTTGCGCGGGCTGGGCATCGGCAAGGGTCTGACGCCATCGCGCCTCAGGCCTTGCCCTCCAACCCCGCCGAGGCGGATCCATCCGCGCCGGGGATCGGCATCGTAAAGCTGTCGCGCACCACGGTGTAATCGTAATACCCCACGCGGGCCAGCGGCTGGATCAGCGGATAGTTCAGCTTGCCTTCGGGCGTCAGCAGCTCGTCCTTGACGTGGATGCGTTCAACCTGACCGTAAACCACATCCACCCAGCCATGGCCGGAGTTGCCGCGCAGGCGATGTGTGGAAAGGTAGCGACATTCGAAATGCGCCGGACTTTCGGCCACGCGCGGCCCCGGTGCGTCAATGCAGGCGGCTTTGGTGATCCCGGCCTTTTCAAACTCGTCCACCCCATCGGGCCATTCCATCGCGGTGATGTTCATCGCATCTTTCAGATCAAAGGTGCACATGTTCCAGACAAACCAGCCGGTTTCTTCGGCGTTGATCACGGTATGTTTGCGTCGCCCGTCAGAATACTGGTTGGCAGCAAACATCACCATCGGCGGATCAAAGGTCAGGTTCTGCCATTGGCTATAAGGCGCAAGGTTGGCAATGCCCGTGCTGGAAACTGTTGAAATCCAGCCGATCGGGCGCGGCACGGTGCAGGCCTTAAACGGGCTATAGGGCAGCGGGCAGGCGTCTTTTCCGGGGGCATAGTGCATGGTGACATCTTTCTGATTGGCTGTGAAAAGATGAACAACTCGTAAATTGGCATATGTAACCAATTGAAATATAACGGTTACTTGGGGTGTCCGTCGGTGGACACCCCAAGCGAAGGGCTCAGTTGCCCAAGATGCCGGGCAGCCGCAGATTGCAATCCTTGGCGTGTTGGATGGCTATATCATAGCCAGCGTCGGCATGCCGCATCACGCCCGTCGCCGGGTCGTTCCACAGCACGTTGTTGATGCGGCGGGCGGCATCGTCGGTGCCGTCGGCGCAGATCACCATGCCGGAATGCTGGCTGAACCCCATGCCAACCCCGCCGCCATGATGCAGCGAAACCCATGTCGCACCCGATGCGGTGTTCAACAGCGCGTTCAACAAAGGCCAGTCAGAAACCGCATCCGAACCATCCTTCATCGCCTCGGTTTCTCGGTTGGGCGACGCGACGGAACCCGAGTCAAGATGATCGCGCCCGATCACCACCGGGGCCTTCAATTCCCCCGAGCGGACCATCTCGTTGAACATCAGCCCTGCTTTGTGACGATCTCCCAGACCGATCCAGCAGATACGGGCCGGCAAGCCTTGGAACGCAATGCGTTCCGACGCCATGTCCAGCCAGCGATGCAGGTGTTTGTTTTCCGGGAACAGCTTCTTCATCGCGGCGTCGGTGGCATGGATATCCGCCGGATCCCCCGACAGCGCCGCCCAGCGGAACGGCCCGATGCCCTTGCAAAACAACGGGCGGATATAGGCGGGCACGAAACCGGGGAAGGCGAAGGCGTTCTCAAGCCCTTCATCCTTGGCAACCTGCCGGATGTTGTTGCCATAATCCAGCGTCGGCACGCCAGCGTTCCAGAAATCGACCATCGCCGCGACATGGGTGCGCATCGAAGCGCGCGCGGCATGTTCGACCGCCTTGGGGTCGGTTTCTTGCTTGGCGCGCCATTCGGCCACAGTCCAGCCTTGCGGCAGATAGCCATGCAGCGGGTCGTGCGCCGATGTTTGGTCGGTGACGATATCGGGCCGATGCCCGCCCGCTTTCATGCGCTTGACCAATTCCGGGAAGATGTCGGCAGCGTTACCCAAAAGACCCACAGACTTTGCTTCACCAGCAGCCGTCCATTGGTCGATCAACGCAAGCGCTTCATCCAAGGTCTTGGCTTTAGCATCCAAGTATCTGGTGCGAATACGGAAATCGATGCGGGTTTCATCGCACTCGACAGCCAGACAGCAGGCCCCCGCCATCACCGCCGCCAAGGGTTGCGCGCCGCCCATACCGCCCAAGCCACCCGTCAAGATCCACTTCCCGGTCAGGTTGCCATCATAATGCTGGCGGCCCGCTTCGGCGAAGGTTTCGTAGGTGCCCTGCAAGATGCCCTGGGTGCCGATGTAGATCCACGACCCGGCGGTCATCTGGCCATACATCGCCAGACCCTTTTTATCGAGTTCGTTGAAATGATCCCAC
>JAHEDL010000285.1:3509-4687 GCA_024641255.1 Pseudorhodobacter sp. | reverse complement strand
CCTTTGCCATTGGTGCCCGCAATGTGGATCACCGGCGGCAGCGACCGCTCTGGGTGGCCAAGTGCTGCCAACAACCGTTCCACCCGCTCCATCGTCAGATCAATGATCTTCGGATGCAGCGTCATCATCCGTTCAAGAACGGCGTCAGATCCGCCGACGCTCACGCCATTGCCTCGGGAATAGCCCCCGGCGGCGGCAGGTCGCCCTTGATCGCCGGCGATTGGTTCATCAGCATGCGCAGAATCGTCACCAATTCTTCGCGCAGCGCCTTGCGATGGGTCACGCGGTCCAGCATGCCGTGGTCCAGCAGGTATTCGGCGCGCTGGAATCCTTCGGGCAGCTTTTCGCGAATGGTCTGTTCAATCACGCGCGGGCCAGCAAAGCAGATCAGCGCGTTGGGTTCGGCAATCTGCACATCGCCCAGCATGGCATAAGACGCGGTCACGCCGCCGGTCGTCGGGTGGGTCAGCACCACCACATAGGGCAGCCCCGCCTCTTTCAGCATCTGCACGGCAACCGTCGTGCGCGGCATCTGCATCAGGCTAAGAATGCCTTCCTGCATCCGCGCGCCACCAGCAGCCGAAAACAGCACCAACGGGCGCTTGGTTTTCACCGCGCGTTCGGCCGCCGCGATCAACGCGTTGCCTACATACATGCCCATCGACCCAGCCATAAAGCTGAAATCCTGCGCCACCGCGATGATCGGCGTGCGGCCAACCTCGCCTTCGGCCACCAGCATCGCTTCCCGCTCGCCAGTCGATTTCTGCGCCGACTTCAGCCGGTCGGGGTATTTCTTCTGGTCACGGAAGTGCAGCGGGTCAACCACCGGCTCCGGCACTTTCACTTCGACGAAAACGCCGGTGTCAAATAGCCCGTTAAACCGATCCCGCGGGCTGATCGCCATGTGATGATCGCAAGAGGTGCAAACATTCAGATTCGCAGCAAGTTCGCGGTGAAACAGCATGGTGCCGCATTCGCTGCATTTGGTCCAAAGATTCTCCGGCACTTCCCGCCGCGAGAACAGCGAGTTGATCTTCGGGCGGACGTAGTTTGAAATCCAGTTCATGCGCTGCGGCCCTTGTGAGCTTTTTCTGGCCCCCGAAATAGTCGGAGGGGCGGTGAATTGCAATCGTGGTGGCAAAAGCGGTCAGGCAATCACCCGTTATCCGCCAAAGCCA
>JAHEDL010000285.1:0-3409 GCA_024641255.1 Pseudorhodobacter sp. | reverse complement strand
CGCGGCAAATCCGGCACCAGCCGCAAAATCCGCATCACCAGATCGCCCAACCGCGGTTGCGCCGGCAGGTCTGCCCCCCAAGAGGTCAGGTCGACCCCGGTGAGCACCACCTCGTTGAAGCCTTTGCCGACCAGCCGCTTGATCTGTTCAACCACAACGCCCGCCGGAACCGACCGCGAATTGCCCCGGCCATAGGGAATGATGCAAAACGTGCAGCGGTGATCGCAGCCATTTTGCACCTGCACATAGGCGCGGTGCCGGCCAAAGCCGTCAATCAGATGCCCCGCTGTTTCCTTGACCGACATGATGTCATCAACCTGCACCCGTTCGGTCACGCCAATCAGATCGGGGGCCTTCAAGCCTGCCCAGGTTTCGGCCTGCATCTTTTCGTGGTTGCCAACAACCTTCGACACTTCGGGCATCGCCGCAAAGGTTTCGGGTTCGGTCTGCGCTGCGCAGCCTGTCACAATGATCTGCGCACCCGGATTTTCACGCGACAGGCGGCGGATTTCCTGCTTGGCCTTGCGGACCGCTTCGGCGGTAACGGCGCAGGTGTTCACCACAACAGCGCCTTCCACCCCGGCGGCGGCGGCCAGTTCTTTCATCGCTTCGGTTTCATAGGCGTTCAGGCGACAGCCCAGCGTGGCAAAGATTGGCGCGCTCATAGCGCGGCCAGAAATGCAGGGGTCAGCACGCCATCGAACACATGCGCGACCGGCCCGGTCAGCCAGACACCATCGTCGCGCCAATCAACCTCAAGCAAGCCGCCATCGACGTTTACCACCACGCGCCGCCCGGTCAGACCGCGCAGATGCGCCGCCACCACCGTGGCACAGGTGCCAGAGCCACAGGCCAAGGTAATGCCTGCACCCCGCTCCCACACCCGCATGCGCAGATGGTCAGGCGCCACGACGGACGCAAATTCCACATTGGTGCGCTGCGGATACAGCGGGTCATGTTCTAAAACCGCGCCAAGCCCCGCCACGTCAACCGCCTCGGCATCTGGCACAAAGAACACGCAATGCGGGTTGCCCATGCCAATCGCCACCGGATCGCCTGCCAATGGCAAATGCAGCACATCCACTGCGTGCGACAGCGGCACCTCGGCCCAATCGCGCTGCGGCTGCCCCATATTTACCGAAACCCGGCCATCCGCCAAACGCACCGCATGCAAAGCACCGCGCGCCGTCACCAGCGTTACGGCATCACGGCCCAGGCCTTTCATCATAAAATCACAAACGCAGCGCGTGGCATTGCCACAGGCACCGGCGCGACTGCCATCGCTGTTCCAGAAGTCCAACGCGAAGTCGGCGGCGTCCGAATCCCGAATCTCTGCAAGCTGATCAAAGCCCACACCGCGATTGCGGTCACCCAAAGCCTGCGCCAGCGCGGCCGTAACCACCGCCCCGCGCCCACGCGAGTCGATTATGACAAAATCATTTCCGGCTCCATGCATCTTCATGAAGCCAATGCTGCTTGGGTTCTGCGCGTTTTCCATGCCCCGCATATAGGCCGCATCGAAGGTTTTTGCCAGAGCCCCGCTTTTTGCCCCTTGACCCCACCGTGCCAGCACCCTAATCAGCGCCTCGTTGGGGGCCGGTAGCTCAGTTGGTAGAGCAGCTGACTTTTAATCAGCGGGTCACAGGTTCGAATCCTGTCCGGCTCACCACCCATCCAAAGGCCCTAAGCACTGATGTGCTTGGGGCCTTTTGGTTTTTTCCAACTGAAACTTGTAGAGCTTTAGAGACCGTCAAGACGCAGTGCCCGCGGCGAATCGCCGTTCAGAACTGCGGCCACCGCTTTCTCAATGCTCAAGTTTGCCCTCTTCAAATGAGAGACAGCAGCGGCAGAAAAACACGAAAACTGCTTGCGGCACAAATACCAAAGGATACCGACCAAAGACTTTCGATATGTTGACCGCGTGAGATTTATCATTACGAGACATTTGGGGTGTGTTTCGTGGAATAATGCGCACTGCAGGTTTTGCGCATTATCGGGAAGTTGAAATGAAGAAGTCCGTCCTACTGCTTTCCGGTGTGAGTGCTATAGCATTTGCCTATTCTGCAAACGCTGAAGACCTGAACCCATCCGTTCAGTCCTTCTTTTCAACAATGAACGCTGCGGGCGGCAACGAAACCCTTCAATGGCAGGTCGCACCCACTTACAGCGAATTGTTCGGTCTCGGAATTCGAACGACGGTTGGCGGATATGTCAACGAGGACTTCGCACTTGGCGCGATCATCGACTACAGCGCACACCGCGAAGAGTATCTTGCCAATGCGGGCGCGCAATTGAATGAAAGTATGCGGATCATTGGTTCGGTCGGTCTGCTCAAGGAAAGCGAAGAGTTTGTGCTTGGCGATGGTCGTGAAAACGTCCAGCAACTCGAATACGGTCTGAGTCTCAAGGGTAACTACGAGGCAGGGATTGTTCGCGGTTTTGAAGTCAATGCTTATCACACGAATGCGTCGAGCGGTGCGGACACTGTTGAAACGGGCAATTTGACGGGCATTCAATTCGTCACGCAACTCAAACCGTCTAATACGTCCGATGTCCGACTTGGTGTAGGTTACGAACGGGCAGAATGGGATGGTGGTGACGTTGATCAAGGGTTCACGCTGCAAGCAATTGGCGCGCAGAAACTGTCGGACACGCTATCACTGAACTATGCCGGAAAATCCGCCGAAACCGAAAACACCTATGGTTTTGGGCTGACCTACGACATGTCCACTGCTGACGTGCAAAATAGTGCGCTGTCGATCAGCTTCGACCAAATCGAAGGCAAACACGGGATCAGCGACGACACGCGCGTTGCGATCAATTGGACAGTCGGTCTGGGCGGTGCTGGTGCTTCTGACGTAACTGTGTCGTCGATGGGTTCCATGCCATCGCTTTCCCGCAAAGACCTGCTTGCTGACGTGATGGCGCGTCCCGAGTTCCTGCCAAGACGAGTGTTGGCGCATGCAAATGGCGGATCTGAGGATACCTGCACGACCCCGCTCATTGTTGATCAGTACTACGCTGAGAACGGTCAACCGACAGGGACATTCGTCTACAATTATGTTACGGGATATTCTTATATCAACCTAAGGTTTAATTCGTCATCTCTGCCTGTAGACGCAACAGTCACAATTGATGGTAACACCTATCTTCAGCATCCAATCACATTCGATAGAGGTGATGGAACCACTGACGTAGGGTTCTATGCCAATACGTTTACGACACCGTATGTGGATGGTCAGGCGTATACCGTAGATTATGGCGATTGCTCAACTACAGTAAACGCTTGGGACTATGGCGCACATGCAACCCCTCCTTAACTAAACCACCTCCACCACCCTGCGCTTTGCTTAGCTAATCCCCCCATTTCTAACGGAGAGCATTCGTAGAACTTACGCAGCCATTTTCG
>JAHEDL010000269.1 GCA_024641255.1 Pseudorhodobacter sp. | reverse complement strand
GTTATATTGCTTACGGCCAGATTCAAACTCTTGCATGCTGGTCAGCCCCGACTTTGGCTCTGCAGCATAGCGACCGTTCTGCGGCCCCGGCACCGGCACTTCCCCGTTCGAGAACCGACCGATCAACGCGCGCAGCTTTTCAGCCGTCAGATCTTCGTAATAATCCTTACCGATCTGCGCCATCGGTGCGTTGGTGCAAGCGCCAAGGCATTCGACTTCTTCCCAAGAAAACTTACCATCCGCCGACACCTGATGCGGGCCGGGGGCGATCAGCTCTTTGCAAACCGCGATCAGCTCTTCGGCGCCGCAGATCATGCACGACGTGGTGCCGCAAATCTGCACATGCGCGATGGACCCCACCGGCTGCAGTTGGAACATGAAGTAGAACGTCGCCACTTCCAGCGCGCGAATATAGGCCATGCCCAACATATTCGCGACATGCTCGATCGCCGGGCGGCTCAGCCAACCCTCTTGCTCTTGCGCACGCCACAACAGCGGAATGATCGCCGAAGCCTGACGGCCTGCGGGGTATTTCGAAATCTGACCCTGCGCCCAAAGATAGTTCGCCGGAGTGAAGGCGAAAGAGGCGGGCTGGTCCTTGTGCAGACGGCGAAGCATTAGCGGTCGACCTCCCCGAACACGATATCCATCGTGCCGATGATTGCAGAAACGTCGGCCAGCTGGTGGCCTTTACAGATGTAGTCCATGGCCTGCAGGTGCAAAAAGCCCGGTGCGCGCAGCTTGGCGCGATAAGGTTTGTTCGACCCGTCCGCCTTCAGATACACACCAAACTCGCCCTTCGGGGCCTCGACTGCGGCGTACACTTCGCCAGCAGGCACGTGGAACCCTTCGGTATACAGTTTGAAGTGATGAATAAGCGCCTCCATCGAGGTCTTCATCTCACCGCGCTTCGGCGGGGTCAGCTTGCCACGCGCCAGCACATCGCCGGGCGCATCGCGCAGCTTCGAAATCGCCTGACGGATGATCGAAATCGACTGCATCATTTCTTCCATGCGGCACAAATAGCGATCATAGCAGTCGCCGTTCTTGCCAACCGGAATCTGGAAGTCGAACTCGTCATAGCATTCATAAGGCTGGCTGCGGCGCAAATCCCACGCCAGACCCGACCCGCGCACCATCACGCCAGAAAAGCCGTATTTCTGGATATCGTCTTCGGTCACCACGCCGATATCGGCGTTGCGCTGTTTGAAGATGCGGTTTTCGGTCAGCAGCCCGTGCAGGTCTTCCAACACCTTCGGGAAGGTGTAGCTCCAGGCTTCGATGTCATCCAAAAGATCGGTGGTCAGATCCTGGTGCACACCACCGGGGCGGAAATAGGCGGCGTGCAGGCGCGCGCCCGAAGCACGCTCATAGAACACCATCAGCTTTTCACGCTCTTCAAAGCCCCACAGCGGCGGGGTCAGCGCACCAACGTCCATTGCCTGCGTCGTAGTGTTCAACAGGTGGTTCAAGATCCGGCCAATTTCCGAATACAGCACCCGGATCAACTGCGCGCGGCGCGGCACCACGGTGCCGGTCAACTTTTCAATCGCCAAGCACCAAGCATGTTCCTGGTTCATCGGCGCCACATAATCCAGCCGGTCGAAATACGGCAGGTTCTGCAGATAGGTGCGGCTTTCCATCAGCTTTTCGGTGCCACGGTGCAGCAGGCCGATATGCGGATCGCAGCGTTCCACGATCTCGCCGTCCAGTTCCAACACCAGACGCAACACACCGTGCGCCGCAGGGTGCTGCGGCCCGAAGTTGATGTTGAAATTACGGATGCGCTGTTCGCCGGTAAGGGCGTCGGCAGAGCCGTCATCGTAAGTGTTCTGACGAATATCGCCGTCCATCATGCGAAACCCTCTTCCATATTGGCTTGCCATTGGGCGGGAAGCCCACCGTATTGGCTAGCGACATAGTCATACTGCGGGCGCAAAAAGGCCAACGCCTGCGCCTTCAGCGCAGCCGGAAAGGCCAAAGATTTGCCCGCGTGAACTTTGCGATCCAGCGCCGCCGCAGCGGGCGTCAGACCAAGGAAAGCCGAAAGCCGCGCCACACCGGGCAGGCTCAGCAGCTCTTCATAGAATTGCACAAACAGCTTGGCCGGGTCGAATGCCCGCGCCAGCTTTGGCAAGATGGCTTTGTAATCGCCGCGCGCCACAATGCCTTGGCCTTCGCCCGCCAGATCGCCCGACAAGATGCGCGAAAGCTGCACAGTGCAGGCCGCCCCAAAATCCGCCGCCCCCGACCGTGCCGCAATCATCCGCACATGGCTCCACAGCCGCGCCAACGGGTCGCGCATCAGGTAAACCACCCGCACATCCGCGCCCACAGCCGACAGGCCGCGCAGCCGCGCCTCTGGCATCAGCGCATAGGCCGGCGTCACATCGCCCACCAAACGCTTGTCAGTCGCACCTTCGGTCAGGAAACCGCGATAGGCGTCCAGATCAACCTTGCGCAGCCGCAGCACCTTTTGCCACGCCCGCAAATCCGCCAAACGCCGCGCCGCCCAGCCGTCGCCAGCTTGGTCTTTCAGGCTGGCAATCTCTGCCTGCCCGCGCGCCAGCGCGTTGTCGAAATGCACGGTTTCGGTCATCGTGAAGTAATGCAGCTCTTTGATCGTGCGGAAACGACATTCCGGATGCGCGTAAAGATGCTCGTAAAGCCAGGAAGTCCCGGCTTTCGTGGCACCCACGCAAAACAGAAATGTCGGTTCGCGGTTCAAGATCAGGCCTTCTTCTCGTCACCCGGAAGGATGTATTTCGCGCTTTCCCACGGCGACAGGAAATCGAACTGCCGATATTCCTGCGTCAGCTTCACCGGCTCGTAGACCACGCGCTTTTGCGCTTCGTCATAACGAACTTCGGTATAGCCGGTGGTCGGGAAATCCTTGCGCAGCGGATGGCCGCGGAAGCCATAGTCGGTCAAAATCCGGCGCAGGTCGGGGTGGCCCGAAAACAGAATGCCGAACATGTCGAACACTTCGCGTTCGAACCAGTTGGCCGACGGGTGAATGGTGTGGATCGACGGCACCATATCTTCTTCGCCAACCGCCACTTTCACCCGGATACGGGCGTTGGTGTACATCGACAGGAAATGGTAAACCACGTCAAAGCGTTGCACCCGTTCCGGGTAGTCCACCGCCGTGATATCCACCAACGACGAAAACTTGCAGGCCGGATCAGATTTCAGAAACGCAATGAAATCCACCAGATGCGGCAGCGCCACGGTGACATTCAGTTCGTCAAAAGCAATCTCGGTGCCCAGCACCGCATCGGCTTTGCGCGCGGCCAGATCGGCGGCCAATTGGGTCAGATCAGTCATCATAGCCCCTCAGCGAACCAGCGTGCCGGTGCGGCGGATTTTCCGCTGCAACTGCAAGATACCGTAAAGCAGCGCTTCGGCTGTGGGCGGGCAGCCCGGCACATAGATGTCAACCGGCACGATCCGGTCACAGCCACGCACCACCGAATAGCTGTAGTGATAGTAGCCACCGCCATTGGCGCAGGACCCCATCGAGATCACATAGCGCGGCTCCGGCATCTGGTCATAAACCTTGCGCAGCGCCGGGGCCATCTTGTTGGTCAAGGTGCCGGCCACGATCATCAGGTCAGACTGGCGCGGAGACGCGCGCGGTGCTGTGCCAAACCGCTCAAGGTCATAGCGCGGCATCGAAGTGTGCATCATCTCAACAGCGCAGCAGGCCAGACCAAAGGTCATCCAGTGCAAAGACCCGTTGCGGGCCCAGTTGATGATGTCTTCCGTCGTGGTCAGCAGAAAGCCCTTGTCCTGCAACTCGCGGTTCAGGGCTTGGGTGGCAACCTCGCGGTCAGGCCCGGCCGTATTGGCCCCAGTCATCACGCCCATTCCAGCGCTCCCTTTTTCCACTCATAGGCAAAGCCCACCGTCAGCACGCCCAAGAACACCATCATCGACCAGAAACCCAACATCGAGATATCTTTGAACGCCACCGCCCATGGGAACAGGAAAGCAACCTCAAGGTCGAAAATGATGAACAGGATCGACACAAGGTAGAACCGCACATCGAACTTCATCCGCGCGTCATCAAAGGCGTTGAAACCGCATTCATAAGCCGAAACTTTTTCCGGATCAGGGTTGCGCACGGCGATGATGGCGGCCGCAAGGATCAGCACAAGGCCAAGACCCGCAGCAATAGCAAGAAGAACGAGAATCGGCAGATACTCACGGAGAAGTTGGTCCACGAGAGACTCCTTCGGCTGGCGACTGATCAGCAGCGGCGAAAACCGCTTGCACTCTTGCGCCCTCGTTTACTCTGCCCCCCGTGCGGGGTCAACCAAAGCCAACGCGAAAAGATGGCCTTACTGCGTAGGGTTTTCAAGAATGTATGCCATCACATACCACGAAAGCCACAGCGCCAAGCCGCTTTGGATCACCGGGCCGAGTCGCGCCCGCGCGATTTTCCCGCCACCGCCCTTGCAGATCCGCCACCTGCCCCCAATGTTACGCCTAGAAACATCGCCCCTTGCCGCAGAAAGCCCCGCCATGCGCTTTGCCCTAGCCGCCGCCCTTGCCTTGCTGTCTTTCGCCCCATTACAGCCCGCAAGCGCCGAAGAGATCGGCCGTGTCGGCGTCGATTGGGTCGGCAATGATGTCATCATCGAAGCCATCCCCGACCCCAAGGTCGAAGGCGTCACCTGCCACATCTCGTATTTCGAAC
>JAHEDL010000258.1 GCA_024641255.1 Pseudorhodobacter sp. | reverse complement strand
AAAGCCAAGGATTGCGAATGAAAGATGATGGTTTAGGGTTAAACCAAAATATCGCGAGGGGCGCAGATGGACGAGGCACGGCACGACAGCGCACGGCAGGCGGCACTGGATTATCACGAATTCCCCAAGCCGGGTAAGTTGGAAATCCGCGCCACCAAGCCATTGGCCAACGGCCGCGACCTGTCGCGCGCCTATTCGCCTGGCGTCGCCGAAGCCTGCCTTGAAATCAAGGCAGATCCGGCAACGGCCAGCCGTTACACCGCGCGCGGCAATCTGGTGGCAGTTGTCACCAACGGCACGGCGGTGTTGGGCCTTGGAAACATTGGCGCGCTGGCGTCAAAACCGGTGATGGAAGGCAAGGCGGTTCTGTTCAAGAAATTCGCCAATATTGATTGCTTTGACATCGAACTGAACGAACCCGACCCTTATAAACTTGCCGACATCGTCTGCGCACTTGAGCCGACCTTTGGCGCGATCAACCTTGAAGACATCAAGGCCCCCGATTGCTTCATCGTTGAACAGCTGTGCCGCGAACGGATGAAAATTCCGGTGTTCCATGACGACCAGCATGGCACTGCAATTGTGGTGGGCGCTGCGGCCACCAATGCGCTGCATGTCGCGGGTAAGAAGTTTTCCGATATCAAGGTCGTGTCGACCGGTGGCGGAGCCGCGGGCATTGCCTGTCTGAACATGTTGCTGAAACTGGGCGTGAAACGCGAAAATGTCTGGCTTTGCGATCTGGCGGGGCTGGTTTACAATGGCCGCACCGACCAGATGACCGACCAAAAAGCCGCCTATGCACAAGGCAGCACGGCGGCGACGCTGGCCGATGTGATCGTGGGCGCCGATCTATTCCTTGGCCTGTCGGGCCCCGGCGTGTTGACCGCCGAAATGGTTGCCAAGATGGCTCCGCGCCCGATTGTATTTGCACTTGCCAACCCAACCCCCGAAATCTTGCCCGACGCGGTGCGGGCGGTGGCACCCGATGCGATCATCGCCACCGGGCGCAGCGATTTTCCGAACCAAGTCAACAACGTTCTGTGTTTCCCCTACATCTTCCGTGGCGCGTTGGATGTGGGGGCCACCACGATCAATGCTGAAATGGAGCTGGCCTGTATCGACGGCATCGCGGCACTTGCGCGGGCAACCACCAGCGCCGAAGCGGCCGCGGCCTATAAGGGCGAACAGCTGACCTTCGGGGCCGATTATCTGATTCCGAAACCGTTCGATCCGCGTCTGATCGGGGTTGTGGCCAGTGCCGTGGCCCGCGCCGCGATGGAAACCGGTGTGGCGCAGCGCCCGATTGCCGATCTGGACGCTTACCGCGAAAAGCTGAACGGGTCGGTGTTCAAATCGGCGCTGATCATGCGGCCGGTGTTTGAAGCCGCGCGTCAGGTCAGCCGCCGCATCATTTTTGCCGAAGGCGAAGACGAACGCGTGCTGCGCGCCGCCAATGCGATGCTGGAAGAAACCACCGAACGCCCAATCCTGATTGGCCGCCCCGAAGTTATCGCCACCCGCTGCGAACGCGCGGGCCTGCCGATCCGGCCTGACCGCGATTTTGAAATCGTGAACCCCGAAAGCGATAGCCGCTATCGCGATTACTGGGGGTCGTATCACGACTTGATGGCGCGGCGCGGCGTGACGCCCGATATCGCGCGGGCGGTGATGCGCACCAACACCACCGCCATCGCGGCCATTGCCGTGCATCGCAACGATGCCGACAGCATGATCTGCGGCACGTTCGGGCAATATCTGTGGCATCTGGGCTATGTGCGGCAGGTTCTGGCGCGCGACGGGCTTAGTCCGCAGGGCGCGCTTAGCCTGATGATCCTGGAAGACGGCCCGCTGTTTGTGGCCGACACCCAGGTCAACCCGGTGCCATCCCCAGAACAAATCGCGCAAACCATCATCGGTGCCGCCCGCCACGCCCGCCGCTTTGGCGTCGCACCGAAGGTGGCGCTGTGCAGCCATTCCAACTTTGGCAACCTTGACAGCGACTCGGGCCGCCGGATGCGTGCCGCGATGGAAATTCTGGACGCGCGCGAAGTTGACATCGAATACGAAGGGGAAATGAGCGTTGACGCCGCACTTGACCCCGATCTGCGCGCCCGCATCTTCCCAACCGCGCGGCTGCATGGCGCGGCCAATATTCTGGTCTTCGCCTATACCGATGCCGCCAATACCGCGCGCAACATTCTTAAGATGAAAGCGGGCGGGCTGGAAGTTGGGCCGATCCTGATGGGGATGGGCAACCGTGCCCATATTGTCACGCCATCCATCACCGCGCGCGGATTGTTAAATATTTCCGCGCTCGCTGGCACGCCAGTTGCACATTACGGCTAGCCAAATGGCATCGGGCGGTATTCTTTGGGAAAATTGAACTGGTGTTCAATGCAACGTAGCGAGTTCTGTCTGCATTTGCAGGTTAACCATTCAGGTGGAGCTACACCCATGACTTCTTTCAAATCTTTGGCATGCATTTTGGCCGTCAGCACATCGTTGTCGGCCACGATTGCCCATGCTGGCGGTCCGGCAGCTGCAACGACGGAACCCGCTGTCGCATCAATCGCACCGGCAAAATCGATCTGGTCAGGCCCTTGGGTCGGCCTGTCGTTCGGTCAAGGCAGTGCCAACTACGATATCGCTGCAAGCGTTGACAGCATTGAGCCGCACCAAAAGCTGTTCGGGCTGAATATGCCCGACCATGGCGCAAAAGGCAGCCTGATGGGCATCGAATTGGGCTATGGTCGCCAGCTTAACGACAAATGGGTCGCTGGTCTGCAAGTGGATGGCACCTCGACCAACATCACGCTGGAGACTGGCGTTTCGCAAGGCGAGGCTTCGGCATCGTATCAGCTGAAGCAAAAATCGCTGCTGTCGGGTCTGGCTCGCCTAGGCTATCTGACCTCGGAAGAAACCTTGGTTTATGGCCTGCTGGGCGTGACCAACGGCACGTTTGAAGGCAGCTATTCGTCAACAGACGGCATCGATACCGCCGGAAGCTCTTACGACTTTTCCGCTACCGGTCTGACGATCGGCGCGGGCATGGAAACTCGTCTTAGCGCCCGCACCTCGTTGAAGCTGGAATATCGGATGACCGATTTCGGCGATTACAATCTGGCGCACGAGCAAGTCGGTGACAACACTGAGTTCAATGCCGATATGGGCACCACCGCACAATCGTTCCGCGCAACGATCGTGATGCACTTCTGATAATCACCGGCTGGCGTTGCAAACCTGCGCTGCAGACTTCGCAACGCCAGCCGGTAAACTTTGCAAACTCTGCGAGTTTTCACTGAAAACCGGAAACAAACGCGGGGTTTGCAAAAATTTGCCACTTCCTTTGGGTAATTTCTGCAAACTTTTTGTCGCAGCCCTGTCGCAAAGATTGCGCGACTCGTTCGCTTTTGCGTAACACTCGGCCCAGCTTTTGGGAGGAGGCATACAATGGTATACCGCAAGCTCTATGCCGGCTGGCAGTCCAACCCCGAGGGGTTCTGGATGGACGCCGCCAAGGCGATTGATTGGGTGAAGGCGCCGACCAAAGCCCTGAACGATGCCCGCGCACCGCTTTATGAATGGTTCACCGACGGCATGGTGAACACCTGCTGGAACGCGGTTGACCGCCATGTCGAAGGCGGTCGCGGCGATCAGCTGGCCATCATCCATGACAGCCCGGTGACGCATACCAAGCATGGCATCACCTATAAAGAATTGCAAAGCCGCGTCGCGTCCCTTGCCGGGGCGTTGCGCGCCAAGGGCGTGCAAAAGGGCGACCGCGTCATCATCTATATGCCGATGGTCCCCGAGGCGCTGGAGGCGATGCTGGCCTGTGCCCGCCTTGGTGCAATTCATTCGGTGGTGTTTGGCGGCTTTGCGGCCGCAGAACTGGCGGTTCGGATTGACGACTGCACCCCCAAGGCGATCATTGCTGCATCGTGTGGCATCGAACCGTCGCGGGTGGTGCATTACAAACCGCTGCTGGATGCCGCCATCGAACAGGCCAACCACAAGCCCGATTTTTGCGTGATCTTGCAGCGCGAACAAGAGGTTGCAAAGCTGATCGAAGGCCGCGATTTTGCGTGGCACACCTTCCAATATGGCGTGGAACCAGCCGATTGCGTGCCGGTTGAAGGCAACCACCCCGCCTATATCCTTTACACCTCTGGCACCACCGGCGCGCCGAAGGGCGTGGTTCGCCCGACGGCAGGGCATCTGGTGGCGCTGAACTGGACCATGCGCGCGATCTACGATTGCGGCGCGGGCGATGTGTTCTGGGCCGCGTCAGATGTGGGTTGGGTCGTTGGTCACAGCTATATCTGCTATGCGCCGCTGATTGCCGGTTGCACCACCATCGTGTTCGAAGGCAAGCCGGTTGGCACCCCAGATGCAGGCACGTTCTGGCGGGTGATTGCCGAACACAAGGTTCGCGCTTTCTTCACCGCACCAACGGCGCTGCGCGCGATCAAGCGCGAAGACCCCGACGGCTTGCTACCTTCGCACTACAACCTGACGCAGTTGCAAAACGTTTATCTGGCCGGTGAGCGTGCCGACCCCGACACCATTCAATGGGCACAAACCCATCTGGGTAAACCCGTGATCGACCATTGGTGGCAGACCGAAACCGGCTATGCGATTGCCGCGAACCCGATGGGGATCGAAGCTTTGCCGGTAAAAATCGGGTCGCCGTCGGTGGCGATGCCCGGCTTTGACGTG
>JAHEDL010000254.1 GCA_024641255.1 Pseudorhodobacter sp. | reverse complement strand
TGTGCTGTGCAACAATGCTGGCGTAAATCGCCGTGGCCCGCTGTTGTCGCTTACGCCCGAAGACTGGCGGCTTTCTTTTGCCATCAACATCGACGCGATGTTCCACCTGTGTCAGGCCGCCCTGCCGCACATGATCGCGCAGGGTGGGGCCGCAATTGTGAACACCGCGTCGCAGTGGGGGCTTTACCCCGCGCCAAACCATATCGCCTATAACGTCACCAAAGCCGCGGTCGCCAGCTTTACCCAAAACCTTGCGCGCGACTATGCCCCGCAGAAAATCCGCGTCAACGCGGTTTGCCCCGGCGAAGTGCATACGCCAATGCTGGAGGCGGGCGTTAAGCGGTCAGGCCGCACGATTGCCGACCTTGATAAGCTGGTGCCCTATGGTCGCATCGGCAAACCCGAAGAGGTTGCAGCCCTGATCGCGTTTCTGGCCTCGGACGAGGCGGCTTACATGTGTGGCTCGTTGGTCGAAATTACCGGCGCACAAGCGGTTGCCTAAGCGGGCTGTATCCGGCAGGTTGGCTTTTTGATGGCTGGCATGGGGCTTTGGGCTGCGGTTTTGCCGTTGGAAACTGCGAAATCGCGGCACCTCCCTTGTTATAGAAAAGGCGAACACCCATGACACGACTTGGATTCATCGGCACCGGCACGATCACCGCCGCTATGGTCCGGGGGCTGAAGGCGTCGCTGCTGGCGGATTGGCCGATTGTGTTGTCGCCGCGCAATGCGACCTTGGCGGCAGAGCTGGCTGAAACGTTCGTGGGCGTGGCGATTGCTGCAGACAATCAGGCGGTTATTGATGGGTCCGACATGGTTTTTCTGGCTGTGCGCCCACAGGTTGCCGAAGGCGTTTTACGCCCGTTACAGTTCCGCGACGGTCAAAATGTTGTCAGCCTGATTGCCGGGGTGTCTTGCGACACCATCACCGCTTGGACGGGCGCGCAACAGGTAACGCGCGCCGTGCCGCTGCCGTTTGTAGAAACGCGCGCCGATGTCACACCGATTTATCCGCCGCAGGCCGATGTTGCGAATGTCTTCGATGCGTTGGGCAAAGCGCTGCCCGTCGCGGACCTGCACGCCTTCGATGCCTATGCGGCCACCAGCGCCTTGATGGGGACCTATTTCGGACTGCTTGAAACTGCGGCGGATTGGATGGTGCAGCAGGGTTTGAACGGGGCCGAGGCGAAAAGCTATCTTGCAAGCCTGTTCGGCAATCTTGGCGACGTTTTACGCCATGACGCCCGCACGCTGCCCGACCTGCGCGCGGCCCATTCCACGCGTGGCGGCCTGAACGAACAGCTATTCACACAATTTGCGGCGGCAGGTGGATCAGCGGCGCTAACCCAAGGCCTTGCATCGGTGTTTCAGCGGGTTGCTGGCGCAGCAAAGTGAAGCGTCCACGCGGCGTATACCGCTTTGTGCAACCTTCGCGGACAGCGGCAGGTGATTTTGGGGTGCCGCAGTTGGTGCCTCCGTCGCTTCGCTGAAATGAAAATGCCGTCAGACCCAAACAGCGGCAATGGCGCGGGAGCTTTCAGCGCCTTGGCCGCCCAGCGCATCGCGGGCGGGTCAGGCCAAGCACTGCGAATGCGTCGGCTTCGGCCAATCGCTCTAGCGTGTCGGGGTGAATGCCCGGGGGGGGCACGCGTCACGACTGCAAAGAGTTTTCTTGCGCTTACCGACATAAAGTCGATCAGCCTTTGGGTCTGACATTTGTCAGCATGACCTCGGCGGTTTGTTGTTCGAGCTGCAGATGATTTCTGTTTTGATGCGAAGGACCGGCTTATTTTTCGTAGCTCTGCCAAACCTCCGAGGCACAACTTGGCGGCGGGGTTGGGGGCGGGGGGCAAAAAGCCCCAGCGCCGCGATTCACGCGATGTCAAAGCCTGTGTTGTTTGACCAACGCCTGGATGGCTGGACCTTGGAAGAATTTTGTCGCCCTAGCCCGGCAGAAAACTTTCCGGGCTAGGGTGACTGTGGTTTACGACCCCGCCAGACGGCGCGATTTATTGACCAAGGCCGATCTGTTTCATGAAGTCGGCATTGTCCCAATACAGCCATTCATGATCCATCTTGCCGTTGGTCCAATGACCAATCGTCACCATGCCCAAGGCAAAGCTTTTGCCGGTGGCGGGGATCGACTTGCCATCACCGATCGGCATCGGCTCCGAGAAGGTGCCGGTCATCACGCCGGTTGCCGTCGTCCATGACCCCGAACCAAAGCGGATCGCGTGTTCTTTGATGGCAATATCGGGGGCAAAGACGAACAGTTTTTTCAGATCGTCGATGTGGGTGCTGATGCCCTTGGTTTCATGGCCATCGGGCCAGGTTACAACGATGTCTTCGGCATGGCTTTCGCCCAACTCGTCCCATTTCTGGTTGGTGAACACGTCAAAGTCCAGACGGTCGAACACCGACAGATTGGCTTCGACGTTCGGAGCCTGCGCTTCGGGCGCGGGCGCCGGGGTGACGGGGGTCAGCCACGGGCTGTCGGCAAGGGCTTGGGTGGCAAGCAGGGCGGCAAGGCTGGCGATCAGGGGCAGGGTTTTCATCTTCATCTCCGTTGCGGGCGTCGGGCTATCCGGTGCCGATAAGGGGAAGATATTCCTGCGTTTTGCGTAGATAAACGGACAAGAACTTGATTGATTAATGCGTATATCGTAAGAATGGCGCATGGACATTCTTCATTCGATGACCGTCTTTGTTGCGGTGGTGGAACAGGCAAGCCTTGTGCGGGCGGCTGAAAGCCTTGGCACCTCGGGCGCGGCGGTGTCGCGGCAGGTTGCAGCGCTTGAGGATCATCTGGGTGTGCGCCTGCTGCATCGCACCACGCGGCGGCTGTCTGTCACCGACGCGGGGCAGGATTATTTCAACCGCGCCAAACAGATCCTGTCCGATGTGGCCGAAGCAGAGGCGGCGGCGGGCGAAAGCGCCGCAAGCCCGGCGGGAATTTTGCGGATCAGCGCGCCCTTGTCTTACGGCATCAATCGGCTGTCGCGCTGGTTGCCGCAGTTCATGGCCGAGCATCCGCGCCTGCGGCTGGATCTCGATCTGACCGACCGGCACGTCGATCTTGCCACCGACGGCATCGACGTTGCGGTGCGGATTGCCACCCGCCCCGCCCGCACCAATGTCATCGCGCGGCGGATTGCCCCGGTCAGACGGGTGCTTTGCGCGGCCCCTGACTATCTGGCGCGCAAAGGGATGCCGGCAACGCCCGCCGATCTGGCTGGGCATGACACGCTTAGTTATTCCTATTCGGCAATGGGCGACCAATGGAGTTTCCGTAACGCCCTTGGCGCTATTGCCGAAATCCGGCTGCGCCCGCAGGTGCTGTGCTCGAACGGGGATATGCTGTGCGAACTGGCATCGCGCGGGGCAGGGATCATCAACGAGCCTGACTTCATGGTGGCAAGCCACATCGAAACCGGCTGTCTGACCCCCATTCTGACCGACTGGCACAGCGAAAGCTTCAACGTCTACGCGCTTTACCTTAGTCGGAAATTCTTGTCCGCCAAGGTCCGCGTCTTTATCGACTATCTGCAGAAAATGGAGTCTGCCACGGGTCCAGCTTAATCTGGTTGCGGCGGCGTTGCGCAAAAATCGGCGCTATTCGAACGGGCCGTCGCAGTGCATGACATTACTGGTTATCGGTGCCTGCGGCACCCGCACCGCGGCGCGATTGGTCGGTTGCCGGGACATAAGTGCGATGCGCCAGCCCTGCCAACAGGTGTCGGGTATCGGGCTTCGTCGGTAGCCCGGCAAAAGGGCGGGGGGCTGGTGTGGCACGGGCGATAACCGTCAGGTTTATGCTCTGCGCAACATTGCAGGCGGCATTACCTTCCAGCGCAAGCAAAGCCCCATCGGCGACTATTACCTTGCAGCCGGCCCAGCCCACAACCGCAGCAACCTGTTCACGCGCCGCAGCTATGGCGACAAACGGTAACAGCAAAGCAGGAAACGCAACAGGACCTATGGTCAGCCCGCCTTGCCTTGGCCCTTCTGGCAAGCCGAAGTGATCATTGATGGCTGCGCCTGTCATGATTGGGCACAGCGGAGTGGTATCAGCGGCCCGCCATTGCAACGCGTGCATCTGCGGCGGCAGCGGTGCTTGGCCGGCTTTCATAAGCCCGTCCAAATGATCGGCCAGCACGCGCAAGCCATCCAGCCCCTGTTCGCAAAGCCAGCGGGTCGCAAAGGCCGCTTCCTCGGCCAGCCCCCAGCTATAGCCTGCACCGCGCGCGGCCTTTAGCGCCAGCGCCTCGACCTCGCTTAGCGATAGCACCACCTCATCCAACATGGTCGGTCTCCGTCTGCAGATCCTCTGGGAAAGGTTGGTTCTGGAACAGCGCGATCCGCACCCAGCGGTCCGAACGCGGGTCGAAATGGCTGGCCCCGAAAAAGGCCAGTTTGCAGCGCAGAATATCAATCGGCAGCATATCGGCGGCCAGCAGGTTGTCGTGGATTTCGGCGTAAGGGTGACGCGCCGATTGCTGCACCCGCCGCGCCATAAAACGGTATTCGGGATGCGCCAGCAGAAAGCCCGCCAAGGGCTGATCCGCAGGCCACTCCGCCAGCGCGCGGTCAAGGTCTGCCACCATGCGCGCGGTCCCGATGGGCAGTTCCAGTGCCGCACCATCCTCGTCAAAGCGTTCGCCCAGACGGGGTTCCAGCTTTTCTTCTGAAACATACCAGAAGCGGGCGGCCTGCGCGCGC
>JAHEDL010000249.1 GCA_024641255.1 Pseudorhodobacter sp. | reverse complement strand
TCTACGGCACCGCCAACACCAACCAGATGCTGATGGAATTCATGGGGCTGCACCTTCCGGGTGCGTCTTTTGTCAACCCCAACACGCCGCTGCGCGAGGCGCTGACCACCCATGCGGTGGAACGGGCCGCAGCGATCACCGCCTTGGGCAACGACTTCCGCCCCGCGGGCGAGGTGCTGGACGAACGCGCCTATGTCAACGGGCTGGTCGGCCTGATGGCAACCGGCGGGTCAACCAACCTTGTGCTGCACCTGCCAGCGATGGCGCGGGCATCGGGCATCTTGCTGGATCTGGCGGACTTTGACGAAATCAGCCAGGCGGTGCCACTGATGGCCAAGGTTTACCCGAATGGTCTGGCCGATGTGAACCACTTCCACGCGGCGGGCGGCCTGCCCTATATGATCGGGCAGTTGCTGGATGCAGGGTTGCTGCACGGCGATGCCAAAACCGTGGCAGGCGAAGGGCTTAGCCATTATCGCAACGAACCGGCACTGCGCGATGGGCGGCTGGTGTGGCAGGCGGGCGCGACGCAAAGCCTGAACGACAAGATCTTGCGCCCCGCGACCGATCCGTTCCAACCCACCGGCGGCCTGCGCCAGCTTTCGGGCAATCTGGGGCGCGGCGTGATCAAGGTTTCGGCCGTGGCGCCAGAGCGCCATATCATCGAAGCGCCGTGCCGGATTTTCCATGACCAGAACGACGTGAAAGCCGCGTTCAAGGCGGGCGAGTTAACCTCGGACACCGTCGTTGTCGTGCGCTTCCAAGGTCCACAAGCCAATGGCATGCCGGAACTGCATTCGCTGACGCCGATGCTGACGGTGTGTCAGGATCGCGGGCTGAAAATGGCGCTGGTCACCGATGGCCGGATGTCAGGCGCCAGCGGCAAGGTGCCGGCGGCGATTCACGTTTCGCCCGAAGCCGCAAAAGGTGGCCCCTTGGCGCGTCTTCGCGATGGCGATATCGTGCGACTGGATGCGGTTGCAGGCACGCTTTCGGTGCTTGCCGCCGATTTCGACAGCCGCCCGGCCGTCACCGCCGATCTTTCCGCCAACCGGCACGGCATGGGCCGTGAGTTGTTCGAGGCGTTCCGGCACGTGGTCGGCACTTCGGAAACCGGCGCTGCGGTGGTGGTATAAGTTTTTGCCTCCGGCGGGGATATTTAGGCCAAGATGAAGCTGTTTCACATTGGCCTAAATATCCCCGCCGGAGGCTTCTGACGCAAAATCAGCCCCAAAGATGGGGCGAAGGAGACCAAGATGACACCCGCAGCCCAAAGCAAACACGCCGCCGAAATCTGCCGCCTCGCGCCGGTGGTGCCGGTGCTGGTGATTGACGATCTGGCACATGCCAAACCGCTGGCACAGGCGCTGGTTGCAGGCGGTTTGCCTGCGCTGGAAGTCACCTTGCGCACGCCCTGCGCGCTGGATGCGATCCGCGCGATGTCCGAAGTTGAAGGCGGCGTTGTTGGCGCGGGCACTCTGTTGACCCCGGCCGATGTGAAGGCCGCCAAGGCTGCCGGCGCGAAATTCGGCGTGTCGCCGGGGGCGACCGAACGGCTGATCGACGCCTGCATCGAGCTTGATTTCCCGCTGCTGCCGGGGGCGGCCACCGCGTCCGAGATCATGCTGCTGTTGGAAAAAGGCTATACGGTGCAGAAATTCTTTCCGGCGGAACAGGCAGGCGGTGCGGCCTACCTGAAATCCATCGGATCGCCGATTCCGCAGGTGTCGTTCTGCCCGACCGGCGGCATCAGTCTGAAAAACGCCCGCGATTATCTTGGTTTGAAGAACATTCTGTGCGTGGGCGGGTCTTGGGTTGCGCCGAAAGACGCGATGGCAAAGGGCGATTGGGCGGCGATCACCGCGTTGGCAGCCGAGGCAGCGGCGCTGCGCTAGGGCTTGTTTTGGCCGGGCACGCGGCGCATCCTTTGCAAGACAAAGGAGCGACCGCGATGCCCGCCCCCAGCATTTCCACCTGTCTGTGGTTTGACGATCAGGCCGAAGCCGCCGCGCGGCTTTATGTAAGTCTGTTCGACGATTCTGAAATTACCGAGATTTTTTACAAAAACGGCGATCCGGCGGCTGGCGCGTTTACCGTGGCGTTTTCGCTGATGGGGCAACGCTATTGGGGGCTGAATGGCGGGTCTTATTACACGCTAAGCCCCGCCGCGTCTATTTCGGTCTATGTCGACACGCAGGCCGAGGTTGATCGGCTGTGGGAAGCCTTGCTGGAGGGTGGTCAAGCCAGCCGCTGCGGCTGGCTGACCGACCGCTTTGGCCTAAGCTGGCAAATCATTCCGCGCGCGCTGCCCAGATTGCTGCAAACAGACGCCAGCGGCCGCGTCATGCAGGCGATGATGGGCATGATCAAGCTGGACATTGCGGGATTAGAGGCCGCAGCCGCAGGTTAAGCCCCGTTTGCGCCGTGCGACCGGCCGGTGCGTCCGCCGCGACGCTTGGGCGCTTGGGGGGCGACCAAGGCTTCGGTCAGCACGCCGGTCATCGGGTGGCCTTGGTTTTGCGGGCCGTAATGCGCGATCAGGCTGCGCAGCGCATCCGGCGTGTCGGCGTTCAGCGGCAAGCTTAGCGCCCAATCCATGAAGATCGACCGACATTCGCCCAAGGTGATGCCTTCAATGGCGTAGCTTTCCCGCACCAACCCTTTCGGGTCTGCTTGGCTGATCTCCATTGCGCGTCTCCCCATTGCCTATCCTTTCAGATGGGCCGAAATCACCGTTTCGGCAAGGCCTGCTGCGGTTGCCAACCGATTGGTCAGCGCCTGCGTGTCAGCCTCACCCGCTTCGCGCAGCAAGAACGCCCTGCCACCTTCGCCCAAGGCCGAAGGGTCCAAGGGTTTGTCGGACAACAGTTTCGATGCCGCCTGCACGCGCCAGCATACCCTGTAGGCATCCAAGAGCGCCGTCTGATCCGAATGCGACAGTTTACCGGCCTTTCCGCCCGCCGCGATCTGACGTTCGACCTGACGCGCCGGGCTGGCAGCTTGCAGCGCCATGGTTTGCGCCAGAAGTTCAATATCCATCAGACGGCCGGGGCCAAATTTGGCATCCCAGCCCCCTGCCCCCGGTTTGGCATCGGACAGACGGCTGCGCATGTCGGCCACGTCTTGCAGCACAGTTGCACCTTGGCCTTTGCGCGCAATGATATCGCGGCGGAAGGTTTCAACCTGATCGGCCAAGCTGGGCTGCCCTGCCAGCACGCGGGCGCGGGTCAGGGCAAGATGTTCCCATGTCCAGGCTTCGGTTTCTTGATAGGTGCAAAAGCTGGTGAGCGAGGTGGCAACCGGCCCCTGCCGCCCCGAGGGCCGCAGCCGCACATCAACCTCGTAAAGCCGGCCTTCGGCCATTTGCGCAGAAAGTGCGGTCACCATGGCTTGGGTCAGGCGGGCATAATAGGCGCGCGCAGCCAGCGGGCGCGGACCTTCCGACGTTTCAACCCCGCCCGCGTCATAGATCATGATCAGGTCAAGATCGGAGCTGGCATTCAGCCGCCCTGCGCCCAAGCTGCCCATCCCCAAGACCACAGCGCCAACACCGGGCGGCGTGCCATGTTTGGCGGAAAAATCAGCCAGAACCACCGGCCACAACGCGGCAATCACCGCTTCGGCAAGGTCGGCATATTGCTTGCCGGCTTCGAAACTGTCGATCAGCCCGCGCAGGTGATGCACCCCGATGCGGAAATGCCATTCCTTCATCCAGCGCCGGGCCGCATCAAGTTTGCGTTCGTAATCAGGAAGATCGTGCAGCCGCGCGGCAAGTTCGGCGGCAAGCGCGCCCACGGCGGGCCATGCCGCAAAGAACGACCCGCCAATCACCCCATCCAGCACCGAAGCGTTGCGTGACAAATAACGCGCCAAGGCGGGCGCAGTTCCGGCGATGTCGATGATCAGATCCACCAGCGACGGGTTGGCTTCGAACAGCGAAAATATCTGCACCCCGGATGGCAGGCCGGATAGGAAGCCATCCAGTGCCACCAAGGCTTCGTCGGGGTTTGCGGCGCGGGCAAGGCGTTTCAGCAACACAGGCCGCAAGCGCCGGAAAATCGCCTGCGCGCGGTCGGTGCGCAGCGCGGCATAGGATGACCAGCTTTCAACGATGGTTTGTGCTGCGGGCGAAAGATCGGGGCCGTCTTCGGCCGCGGCGGGGGCGAAGAAACCTTCGGTCAGCCGATCAGTGCGCGCGAGGCGGTCCAGCAGACCGGCGCGGAAGGCAGGTTCGGCCTCGCCACTGAATGCCGCGATGCGGGCGACACCTTCGGCAGTGACCGGCATATTGTGGGTCTGTTCGTCGCCAACCATCTGGATGCGATGTTCCAATTCGCGGTGGCGGCAGTAAAGATCGGAAAGTTCGGTCGCCACGTCGGGCGGAATCCAGCCCTTGGCGGCCAAAGCCGACAAGCCGCCCAAGGTAGACTTATCGCGCAGATCGGTGTCGCGGCCACCGGCGATCAGCTGCCGGGTCTGGGTGAAGAATTCAATCTCGCGGATGCCACCCTGCCCCAGCTTCATATTATGGCCTTCAACGGTGACGGCACCGTTCAGGCCGCGATGTTCGCGGATCCGCAGGCGCATGTCATGCGCATCTTGAATTGCTGCAAAATCAAGGTGTTTGCGCCAGACAAACGGCGTCAGGGTTTTCAAAAACCGATTGCCCGCCGCAATATCACCGCCGCAGGGGCGGGCTTTGATATAGGCGGCGCGTTCCCATGTGC
>JAHEDL010000243.1 GCA_024641255.1 Pseudorhodobacter sp. | reverse complement strand
AGGGCGAGGTGCCCGCAACGTGGTGGCTCAGAGTTGGCTTGGACGGCTGATACATCGCAAGCCGAAGATGCTTGCGGCGATCGCGTTGGCAAACAAAATGGCCCGCCAGCTCTGGGCCATGCTGACGAATAATGTTGATTACCACGACCCTGCTACACGGGTGGCGGCATGAGCCGTTCATCTGTGTAGAAGGCAAGACGGAGTGAGAAGACGCTGACTATAAGGGAAATGATCGAACAGATCAGGATTGGGAAAACCAGTCAGGGGCTACGAGCCCTGCAGCTCGCTGAATAGATTTGGACCCAATCATGCTGATCTCCATATCGGCCGGCGGCCTTCGAGAAAGCCGCAATACAAGGCCTGACAGACGACCGCACTCGATCCGGCCCAGACGTCAAAATCCTCTTGCTTCAAGGACGGCAACCATAGAAGGCACCTCTGGCACGGATGCTGGCGGGTTGGGCGCATCAACGGCAGGAAAATTTACGGACCGAGAGAGGTCAAACTGGCCGGGATCGTTAAACATGACGACGCCCCTGTTAAGGTTGGCGCTCGACACGTCCTATGTACAAGCTGATTGAATATGGCCTAGGCCAGCGCGCAAGGCGCACGGCCACAAGACAAAATCAGGTTAACCACTATGCCGTTTGCCTATTGCATACTCCAGCAAAAAAAATGTGTGGGGCTATGCACGGTGCCGGGTAGCGATCGCATTAGAAAAGCGTATTTAATATCAATGGCTTGTCTGGAAATTATGGCGGAGAGACAGGGATTCGAACCCTGGGTCGGCGCAAACCGACAACGGTTTTCGAGACCGCCGCATTCGACCACTCTGCCACCTCTCCGCGGTAGGGATCGTGGCGGGGATTTAGCGGGCTGTGGCGGGCGTTGCAACCCCGAATTCGACAGAATTATGAAGAGTTTTTGTGCCAAGGCCAGAAAGCGGTTTTTTTAGGCGCTTGGCTTCGCCGCACTTCGGCCTTAGCAGTAAGGAAATGTTGCTGCGAATGAGGCAGATATGTTGCGTCCCCTGCTTGCTTCGCTTGCCCTTGGTTTTGGCTGCCTTTGCGCACCTGTGACACTCGCCCAATCGCAAATCACCCAAACCGACATGGCTGGTTTGGGAAATCTTTTGCAGATCGACTCGCTTATCGCGGTGATGAGCGCCGAAGGGCGGGCGAATGGCGGCGATATGGCGGCCGATATCTTTGCCGGGCAGGGCGGCGATGCCTGGCAGGCGGTGGTTGACCGCGTTTATGACACAGCACATCTGCGCCGCCTTTTTGATACCGGGTTAAACCGGGCTTTGGCTGGCGACACGGCAACCATTTCTGCGATGACAGAGTTTTTTGGCTCTGACCTTGGGCAGCGGGTGCTGCGGCTTGAAGTGTCGGCCCGGCGGGCGCTATTGGAAGACGCAACGGTAGATGCGGCCAGCACCGCCTGGGAAAAGCTGCAATCCTCTGACAAGCCGCGTGCGGCGCGGATTGAACGCTTTGCCAAGGCCAATGATCTGATCGATTCCAATGTGGTGGGATCGCTTAATGCCAACTTGGCGTTCTATCGCGGCATGGCGGACGGCGGCGCATTCGACCCGCCGATGGCAGAGCAGGACATGTTGGCCGAAGTCTGGTCACAGGAGGCCAATGTTCGCGCAGATACGATCGACTGGCTTTATCCGTTTTTGGCGCTTGCTTACCAACCGCTGACCAATAACGAATTGGATCGCTATATCGCGTTTTCGGAAAGCGCGGGCGGCGCAAAGGCAAACGCTGCGATTTTTCAAGCCTTCGATTCGATGTTTGTGGCGATTTCGAAAGAGCTGGGCCGATCAGCCGCGCGTTTGATGGCGGGGCAGGATATCTAGGCGGCCACGCCAAGATTACTTGACAGTTCTACAGTGTCGCCGCATAAGCGCGCATCCCGGCAAGGTGCGAATCTTGCCGGGGATTTATTTCATGACGTCCCTTCGGGGCGCGCTGTTCGAGGCGGGGCAACCCACAAACTCCCGAAAGGGCGGCCACAGAACGCGGAGCAAGAAAAGGAAAGACCCATGTTCGCGGTCCTCAAGACTGGCGGCAAGCAGTACAAAGTGCAGGCGGGTGACGTTCTGCGCGTTGAAAAGCTTGACGCAGTGGCTGGTCAAAAGATCCAGTTCAACGAAATTCTGATGGTTGGCGGCGAAAGCCTGACCATTGGCGTGCCCTTCGTGGCAGGCGCGGCTGTGCAAGCCGAAGTGATCGACCAGATCAAAGGCGAAAAGGTCATCCACTTCGTTAAGCGCCGTCGTAAGCATTCGTCGCAGCGCACCAAAGGCCACCGTCAGCACCTGACGCTGGTTCGCGTCACCGACGTTCTGGCTGCTGGCGCTGATGCCACCGGTGTGGCCGCTGCAACCGGCACCGCCGATGCACGTCGCGCTGCGCACAACAACGCTGCGGCACCTGCTGCCGAAGCTCCTGCGAAACCGAAGCGCGCTGCTAAAGCCGCTGCTGCGAAGGAGTAATCCCCCATGGCACACAAAAAAGCAGGCGGCTCATCCCGCAACGGCCGCGACTCTGCGGGCCGTCGTCTTGGTGTGAAGCTGTTCGGCGGCCAAGCGGCCATTCCGGGCAACATCATCGTCCGTCAGCGCGGCACCACCTGGTTCCCGGGTGAAGGCGTTGGCATGGGCGTGGACCACACCCTGTTCGCCAAGGTTGAAGGTAAAGTCACCTTCAAAAAAGGCTTCAAGGGCCGCACTTTTATTTCGGTTCTTCCGGTCGCGGAAGCAGCCGAGTAAGCCGAACCTTTACAATTACATTGTAAACGGGGGATCGGCCGAAAGGCCGGTCCCCTTCCCTATTTTCGCCATGAAAATAGGATTTCAGGGCATTAGGCCCGCATGCGCTTCGAGGAGGGAGCCATGGTTTTGGATATGATTGCCGTTGCTGGTGAAGGTCAAATTGCTGCAGGGCGTTTTGTGCTGCGCCACGTTCGCAAATCGGATGCAGGGCTGTTTGCCATGTATGCTGGCGACAAACGCGTTGCCGAGGCGACGCATTCAATTCCGCATCCGCTGCCGCCGGGCGCTGCAGAGGCTTTTGTAACCCGCGCGATGGCGGGCAAGGCCGACGAAGAAATCTGGGTGATGGACGGTTCTTCGACCGGTTTGGCCGAGGTGTTGGGGGTTATCAGCCTGAAGCGGATGGACCCTGAAAAGACCAGCCGCGGCCAGTCTGAAATCGGCTATTGGGTGGCACCGGCGTTTTGGAACACCGGTTTCGCGTCGGAGGCGGTGAAGGCGTTGGTTGAAGCCAACCCGCAGAACAACCGCACGATTTTTGCCGAGGTGTTTCAGGATAACCCCGGTTCGGCGCGTGTGCTGACCAACTGCGGGTTTCAGTATTTGGGCGATGCCGAAACCTTTTCGGTGGCGCGCAACAGCCGGGTGCCAACCTGGACCTATGTGAAAAAGCTGGACTGAAGGTCGAAAATGACATTCCGCGCCCAGCTTCAAACGGCGCGGTTGCTTTTGCGCCCGGTGGCGGCCCGTGACGAGGCCGCCATTCTTGCCAACATGAACGATCTTGACGTGTCCGGTTGGCTTGCGTCGGTGCCGGTGCCCTATACGGTTGCCGATTTTAACAGGTTTGTTGGTGAAATCGCCCGGCCGGGTGAAACCTTTGCGGTCGAAGACGCCGAAGGCTTTGCTGGAATTGTAGGGGCAGGGGAAGAGTTGGGCTATTGGTTCGCGCCGCGCGCGCAGGGGCGGGGCTATGCCACCGAAGCGGCAACGGCGATTCTGGCGGCGCAATTCGCGCGTTGTGACAGCGACGTGATTTCCGGCTATTTTGAGGGCAACGCGCGGTCGGCGCGGGTGCTTGAAAAACTGGGCTTTGCCGAAACCGGCCGCTATTTGCGCCACTGTAGGCCGTTGAACCGTTTTCGTCCGCATGTCGACCTGCGACTAACCGCTGCTGCCTTTGCGGCCCGCCTGAAACCGATGGCTTGAGAACCCCCCCTCAATCCTGTATCGCCTGAAGCAATCCATAAGAAAGCCTGAACCGATGAAATTCCTTGACCTCTGCAAAGTCTATATCCGCTCGGGTGGCGGCGGGGCGGGCTGCGTGTCGTTCCGGCGCGAGAAGTTCGTTGAATTCGGCGGACCTGATGGCGGCGATGGCGGCAACGGTGGTTCTGTCTGGGCCGAGGCGGTTGACGGTTTGAACACCCTGATCGACTTTCGCTATCAGCAGCACTTCTTTGCAAAGTCGGGCCAAGGCGGCATGGGCAGCCAGCGCACTGGCAAGACCGGCGATGATATTATCCTGCGGGTTCCGGTTGGCACCGAAATTCTGGACGAAGACGAAGAAACCGTGATCGCCGATCTGGTGACGGTTGGTCAGCGCGTGTTGCTTGCCAAGGGCGGCAATGGCGGCTGGGGCAACCTTGCGTTCAAATCCTCGACCAACCGGTCGCCTGCGCGGGCCAACGCCGGGCAGGAAGGCATCGAGCGCACCATTTGGCTGCGGCTGAAGCTGATCGCGGATGCGGGGCTTTTGGGCTTGCCTAATGCGGGCAAGTCGACCTTCCTGGCCGCCGTTTCCAATGCGCGCCCGAAGATCGCCGATTACCCGTTCACCACGCTGGTGCCGAACCTTGGCGTGGTTGGCGTTGACGGTGCAGAATTCGTGATGGCGGATATTCCGGGCCTTATCGAAGGTGCATCCGAAGGGCGGGGCCTGGGTATTCAATTC
>JAHEDL010000242.1 GCA_024641255.1 Pseudorhodobacter sp. | reverse complement strand
CTGTGGTCATACCCGCACCTCGACAATCGGCACGTTCGGCACATCGCCCGCCCGAAACGACGCGACCGAGGTTTGGATGCGGTCGCTGTCAAAGCGCGCGGGCACATCAAATTCGAAACCAGCAGTGATCGCCGCACCGATATCTGGCGCGGTGACAAAGCTGATTAGGCCCGTCGCGCTGTCGACAACATACTCTTGCACTTCAACTTTACGGTCCCCCGCAATCGCCACCAAAACCGTGCCAGCCACCGGTTTCTTGATTGGCCTTTGGTACTGCGCATCGCCAGAACGATAGGTCTTTGAAAGCGCAAACTGGGTGGCATGGCCGTCGCCCACGCCGATGTGCTGGTCAATTTCCGAAATCGTCTGCGACGCCCCGCAAGACTTGTAATCAGACCAATCTTTCCAGCGAAACGCATGCAATTGCCCGCGTCGCGCTTCAAAGAACGCCAAAAGCTGATCCACATCGTCCAAACTGCGCAAACCGATCCCGGCATCATAGCGGCGGCGCGAATGTTCCCAGGGCGAGTTTCGCTCTTCAAATCCGTTGGCAAGCGTCACAATTTCGGTCAACCGTTCTGGCCCACCCTGCGAGCCAAAGCTGATACTGGTCGGAAATCTGATGTCGTGAAATGTCATCTGGGTGCCTCACCGGTTGCGTTGACCGCGCGCCAGCATGCGCTGGGCCTGCGCGGCGATCTGGCTTTGACTGCGTTGAAAGCCCTGCACATCGGGCGTGGTGATGTTCATCACCACGGTCACGGCGCGGCCACCGGATGCCGCCTGCACGCCCAGACGGCCATCTGCGCCGCGTGCCAGTGGCATGATCGCCTCTGGCCCCGCTTCGCCCATCAGGCCGCGGCCGTTGCGCATCGCAAATGCAGTTGGCGTCGCAACCACCCCGCCTTTTGCGAAGGGCATCACCCTGCCCTGCGAAAAGCTACCGCCCCGTTCAAACGGCATCATGCCGCCCAGCAGGCCGCTGACCCCCGACGCAATCGCGCCCCCCAGCGCGTTTTGCACCGGCCGCATCGCAATGCCGTAAACCGTGTCGATCATCGACTTGGCGACCGACCTTAGCGCATCCGACAATTTGGTGCCGTCAAACACCAAGCCGTCAAAGGCGCGGCGCAGGCCGCCACCGATGCCCGTCGACAACACGCCAACTTCGCGCCCGGTGAATACCAAAGACTCACGCATCCGCGACAGTTCGCTTTCAAAAACCCCAACCATCCCGATGGTGCCGCTAAGCGTGCCTTCAAGCGCCGCAATCTGATCCTGCAATTCCTGCACGGTTGTCATGGCTTGTGCCTTTTCCAATATCGGGGAACGCGGCCGCGAGCTCTTCCAGCCGCGCACGCGTCAAGGGGGGCGTGTGGGCCTCTGCCCCCAACATGATCCGCAATTCGATGGGCGACAGCTGCCAGAACAGCTGTGGCGTCAGGTGCAACTCGCCCATCCCGGCCCGCATCAGGCCCGCCCAGTCGATGCGGCTCATCCTTCGCCCGGCAAAGCAAAGGCCCGCGCCAGCAACTCTGCCGCCGCCCGCGCCGCCTCGACCGGACCACCACGAATTTCGGCTGTGCGCAGATGCTCTGCCGTCCCTTGCCAGCCACCGCCCCGCAGACCGGCGACCACCAGTGCCAACACATCGCGGCTGGAAAATCGTCCCGCTTCGAACCGTTCCACCAGATCAATCAGCGACCCGGCTTGCAGCGCAGCCTCTAATTCGGCCAGCGCCCCCAACGTCAGCTTGGCAACATGGCACACATCATCCAGCCAAATTGCCACTTCGCCCGCATAAGGGTTCACCATCATAGCGCCGTGAAGGTCAAAGCGCCCGCCGAAGCCAGCGTCATTTCATAGGTCGCCTCGCCATTGTGGCTGCCCGCGTATTCAATCGCGGTAATCTGGAACAAGCCCTCAACCACACCAAAGCTTGGGATAACCACCTGAAACCGCGGCATTTCGGCGTTGAAGAAAATCTGCCGCGCCCGTTCATCGGTGTTGGCATCGCGAAACACCCCAGAGCCCGAAATTGCCGCCGTCTTCACCCCGGCCCCGGCAAGCAACTCGCGCCAGCCGCCCGCGCTTTCCAACGACGTGACATCCACGGTCTCGGCGTTAAAACTGATCCGGGTCGCGCGCAGACCGGCCACCGTTACAAAGGTACCGTCGCCCACCATATCGACCTTAATCAGCAGATCTTTGCCGTTTTGCACTGCCATCTTCATCTCCAGTTGAATTCACCCGGTCAGCCCAAGGTGAGGTCTAAGTCAAAGCTCGATCCGGGCGCGGAAGGTCATGTCGATGCGCCGTGCGCTGCCTTCGTCCAGCCGCCGCGCCGTTGCGCGCAAAAAGCGGATCGACACCAAGCGCCCAGTGCCAAGGCTAAGGGGCGCATCGACAAGCGCCTGCGAAACCGCCCCGGCGACGGTTTTTGCCATCAAGAACCCGGTGGCGTCGCTGACGATTGCAACCTCAAAGCGGTGCTCGGCACCTGCGCCAGAAGTGTCAGATTGGTCCAACGCCTGTTCTGGCCCGATGATCACAAAGGTGGCGGGTGCGGTGCCGGGTGGCACCGCATCAACGATGCTGACACCACTTAGTCCGGGATACGCAGAAAGGCGGCTGTAAAGTGCGGCTTGCAAGGCGGCTGCGGCTGCATAGCTCATGCCGGAACCTCCTCGCGTGCAAAACAGGTCAGGTATCGACCGTCGCTGTCGCGCTCTGTCACCGCCAGAATGGTGAAAACCCGGGTGCCATCGCGCAAGCGCTGCTCTGGCTTTGGCCGCGCCGTCGACCCAACCGCGGCGCCCCGCACGGTGATCCGATAGGGCACCGCCGCCATCGTCACCTCGACGCCAGCGGTTTCACCCCCGCTGCCGGCGGCCACATCGCCCCACAGCGTTCCCAGCACCGCCCAGCTTTGGGTAAAACCACCCGTGCCATCAGCCACATTCTGCGGCGCTTCAAGGATCAGCTTTCGCGTCAATCTGATCTGGGTCATGCCGCGCCCCCACCCAGCACCCGCACCGTGCGCCAACGTTCGATCAGACCTTGCACCGCCACCGGCAGCCCCGTGGCGCGTTGCCCCAGATCGCTGCGGTTTTCGTAAAACTCTGCCGCCAGCAACAGCACCGCCTGCGCCAAATCAGCCGGTACCGCCGACCAGGCCACACCAAAACCGGCATCAAACACAATCTCTGCCCGCCCGCCGGTCGGCACAGACGGCAACAACACCCCGGCGGCCATCAGTTTCGGGCGGTGCATATCTTGCACCAGACGATAGCGCGCCGGATCAACCGTTACGCTGCCACCCGCCGCATCCACCAGCGCCACCGACACCACTGCCGACACCCAAGCCACCGGCAGCGGTTGCTCGGCAGAACTGCGCCAGTCTTCAAGGCTCAGCTTGAAGCGGCGCGTCAGCACAACCTTGCCAATGCGGGCTTCAATCGCGGCCATCGCGGCGCGCAGATAGCTTTCAATCAGCCCATCCTGCATCCCGGCATCGCTGAACCCCGAGCCCAGCCGAAGGTGATCCTTCAGCGCCTGTACCGGCAACACCGCCGACGCGACGCTGGTTAGTTCGGTCAACATCATGTCTCATCCCTTCGCCTTGCCCAAAGTTCAGTCCAAAGTCTTGGACGCGCACCGCCACGCCGCTCGAACGGAGGGGAGCAGCCAGACGGCGCAGCCCATGGCGCGCGCCCATCACCCGACCCAAGAAGGTCGGGCAACCTTTTTATAAGATTAGGAAATTGCGACTTTCAGCAGCTTGATCGCCGCATAATCAGTGATGTCTCCGCCCACCCGCTTGCTTGCATAGAACAGCACGTTGGGCTTGGCCGAAAACGGGTCGCGCAAGATCCGCAGATCGGGGCGTTCGGCGATGGTATAGGCCGATTTGAAATCGCCAAACGCAATCGGATAGGCGTTCGCCGCAACGTCCGGCATGTCTTCGCAGATCAGCACCGGATACCCCATCAGCCGCGCAGGCTCGGCCGCAGCCAGCCCATCCGACCACATGAAGCGGCCATCGACATCTTTCATCTTGCGCACCGCACCCGCCGTCTTTGAATTCATCACGAAGCTCGCATTGCTGCGGTAATCGGCCATCAGCGAATAGATCAGCGTCACGATGCAATCGACGGTATTGGTGGTTGCGAAATCTGCCGCAGCGCCGGTCGGAATATAACCAAGCTGGCCCCAGACCCAGGATGCGTTCGCCACCTTGGTCGGCAGCAAGATGCCCTTGGGCTTGTCGATGCCATCGCCGTTGATAAACGCCGCCGCCTCGGCACGCACAAAGCGCGTGGCGATCTTGTTGGCCAGCCAACCTTCCACGTCAAACGCGCTGTCATCCAACAGACGCTGACTTGCCTTCGGCATCGCCGACAGCTCGCTTAGCTTGATCGAAATCCGCTCGATGGTCGGCGTTGCTGTTTCGGTGGTTGCCGCCACTTCGGTGGCCCACCCCGACCCGACTTCGCTGCGGTCGACCAAAACATCAAACGACGTGGCCTCTACCTGCACCACATTGGCAATCGACCGCAGGCTTGAGGTCGCAACCAGCATCGACCGAATGGTATCGGCGGTCTGGGGGTCCACCAGATAGCCACCATCCGCCGCAACAGCCGAAGACATCGCCTTGCCTTCCAGCACCAGCCCGCGCAGGCCGTCATCATCGCCCGACCGCAGATAGGCGCCAAATGCCTTTTTGTGCGGAACATCCAAC
>JAHEDL010000239.1 GCA_024641255.1 Pseudorhodobacter sp. | reverse complement strand
GGCCTTGGCACGTTTGGCGGAAACCGACCCTGAAGCTGCTCTGCTTGGGCAGATTTACCAGCTGCTTGACGTGCGTCCTGCCGGCTATTGGCGCGACGATGTTGCCGAGGCGACCGCCGCCGATCTTGCTGTGTTGCATCAGGTGATCCGGGCCGCGCAGCCGGTGGCGTTTCGCTATTGCGATTTGTCGGGACAGGTTTCGACGCGCACGGTGCGGCCCTTGGCATTGGTGCATCCGCCGCAGGGGGTGAAGCTGTTGGCGTGGTGCGAAGCGCGGGCTGATTTTCGTCAGTTTTTTGTGCGATCCATGCAGGATTTGGCACCGCAGGCTGGTGACTTCAGCAAAGACCGCATGGCCTTGTTGCAGGGGTTGCTGGACAAGGAAACTGGCCGGGGCGAGCCGCGCGTGAATAGCTGACGTGCGCATCGTTCTGAAAAGATAAGGAAATTTGGCGCGGCAGGTGTTTCAGCACTGCTGCGCCGGTTATGGTTGTGTGTTTGCCACGGCTGTCACCTTAGTGCCGTCGGCAATGGTGTCGCCCGGATGCAAGATGACAGTGTCGCCATTGTTTAGCCCGCCAAGTACCTGCGCGAATTCTTCGTTTCTTTCACCCAGCGTGACGTGGCGCCGCGCGGCTTGATTGTTGCTAACAGAAAAAACTGCCCAATCCGAACCGTCGCGAAACAGGGCGCCGACGGGAACAGACAGAACGTCGTTGCCGCGCCACACCTGAATATTGGCCAGCACCCGAAAGCCGTGACCCAGTGCGCGCCAGGTTTGCGGATCGCCGGAAAGCGACAAAATCACCTCGACGCGCTGTTCTTCGATTCCTAAGGCCGAGACTTTGGTAACGGCTGCAGGCTCTATTTGGTTGACGCGCGCCTGAAGCGGTGGGCCGCCCCAGCCGGTGATGGTGGCCACGGCCTCGGGCGGCACACGAATTGCATCGCGCGATAGCAGATCGACGACGATCTCTAGATTGCCAAGATCGCCGATTTCCAAAATCGGGGCGCCGGGTTGCACGATTTGTTCGTCTTCGGTGACCACTCGCAGAATGCGGCCAGACACTGGCGCGGTGATGGTGATGCAGCAACTGTCAGTGGTGGCGCTGTCGTTGGTGGCCAGCATGGCTTGCGCACTGTCAAGTTCGCGTTGCCGGACGGTCAGGGTGGCGGTGGCGCTTTCAACTGCGGCTTCTGCCGTTTGTTGCGCAAGCACCGCCGTATCCAAAAGCCGTTTTGACACGGCGGCCCTGTCAAACAAGGCACGATAGCGGTCGGCATCGGTGACGGCAAAAGCACGCGCGGTTTTGGCTTGGGTCAGTTGTGCGGTGGCCAAGGCTACAGCGGCTTCGGCGGCGGCCAGCGTTGCTTCGGCAACCGCGCGCGATCTTGTGTCAAGCAATGCTGGGGCGGCGGGGCCGATGGCCGCAACAACGGTCTTGCCCGCCTGCACTTCGTCGCCAGCATGAAGGGCGATGCGTTGCAGCTTGCCGCCGATTGGGGCCGACACGGTAAAAACCTCGCGGATACGGGCCTTGCCTTCTTCTTCGATGGTTACCGCGATGGTGCGCGGCATGATGGCCGCGGTCTCAACTGCGACCGGGCGCGGTGCAAAGGCCCAGATCAGAAGCCCGGCGATGATCAGGCCAGCCAAAGCCGGAAGCATGAAGCGGCGCATAGATCACTCCCTTGTCTTAAGGACGCTAATAAGGTCAAGCCGGTTGATGCGGCCTTTTAGGGCCAGCGCCGAGGCAAGCGCGGCGGTGCAGACAATCAGGCTTGCGATGGCAAACACGTCGCGGCCGACGATAAACGGAACACGGTAAAGATCCGACGAAAAAGCCATAACCATGGCCCAGCCCATGCCATAGCCAATAAGCCACCCCACGGGCTGCGCCAGAAGCACCACCGCCGCAAGTTCGCCGAACAGCACACCCGCAACTTCGCCTTGCGAAAAGCCAAGCACGCGCAAGCTTGCAAGCTCGCGGCCCTGTTCTGACAGGGCGATGCGTGAGAAATTATAGACCACGCCGATTGAGATGATCGAGGCAAGCGCCACAAACACCGTGATCATCACCGTGATGTTTTCGGCAAGCGTCGCGCGAAAGCGTGCAACGGTAAGTTCGGTCACGGTGACAAAGCCAGTTTTGGGGGCGGCTTTGACGGCAGCGAAGAAATCCGCCTTTGATGCCGGGTCAAGGCTGACATTGACACCAGAGATTAACGCGCCTTCCTGCATGACCCGGTTAAGCGCATCGATCTGCATTGCCGCGCTAAGCCCGATATAGCCAAGCGACACGCCGCTAACCGGCAGGCTTACAGTGGTGCGCGGGCCTTCAAGGAAAGCCACGGTCACCTTTTCGCCGGGGCGAACTGCCAAAGCGGTGGCCAAGGCTTCGCTTAGAATAATGCCGGCTTCGGGCATCGCCATGGGGATCAGGGCGGGCGATAGCAGGCGCGACAGCGTGGTATGCGTTGGGCGGCCATCGACCGAAAGCAGTTTGGACCTTGGGCCGTTGCTTAGACGCGCGGCAACGCTGCGAAACGGTTCTGCCACCATGACACCGGGAAGGTGGCGCGCGTCTTGTAGTGCGCTGGATGGTTCGGCGGCGGCAAAGGTGATGCGGGCGTCTTGCCGTTCGGCCCCCGAGAAGGTGACGTTGATCATGTGGTCGATTGACCCGAACGACCACAGCGACGCCACAAGGATTGCAACAGCCATTGCGACGCTGACAATGCTGGTGACGGTGCGCACCGGCCAGCGCCAAAGATGGCGCGAGGCCATCCGCGCAGTTTGGCGCAGCGGTAACAGGCTGGCGATGCGGCCCATGCGGCGGCGGTAGACCGTTGGGGCAGGGGGGGCCATGGCAACGGCAGGGGGCAGGGCAAGGACCGAACGCACCGATTGCAACGCCCCGGCAACAGCGGCGGCAAGGGTGACCAAAGCCGCAAGCCCGTAAATCTGTGGGTCGCGCGCAAAGATCAGGAAGGGAAAGGAAAAGAACCGCGCATACATCTGCGCAAGGCCACCGCCAAGCCAAGCGCCCGCCGCAAACCCGGTAAGGATGCCAAAGGTGGCCACCAGCAAGACAAATTCCAGATAATGCCCAGCTATCGCGCGCGCGCTATAGCCGATGGCTTTCAACAGGCCGATCTGTTCGCGTTCCAGCGCGATCAGGCGCGACAGGGTCATATGAACCAGCATGGCCGCAACCAGAAGAAAGATCGGCGGCAGCACTTTCACCATCGCGCCAAGCTGTTTCAATTCGGCATCCACAAACGCGTGCGAAATTTGGTTAGCCCGCCCCATCGCGCCGCCGCCGCCATAGCGTTCGGTCAACTGGTCGACCTGCGCGATCACCCGGGTTGGCGATGCGCCGGGGGCGAGCTTAATCACAAGGTTTGAAAAGGCGCCTTCAAGGTCAAAGGCGGACGCAAGGGCGGCGCGGGGCATCCATAGTATGCCAAAGCGCTGCGGGTCTGGCATCATCTCTCCGGGGCCAAGGGCATAGATGAACTCGGGCGATAGCGCGATCCCGGTTATGATCACATCGCGCCGCTTGCCGTTCAGCACGACCGAAAGCCGCGCCCCAAGGTCTAGGTGATGCGCGGTTGCGAAATCTTCGGAAACCACCGCCTCGCGCGCCGAAAGCGGGTCTGGTAACCGCCCCTGCCGCAAGTGCAGAAGGTTCAGGCCAAGTTTGGCATCTTGCGGCAGTGACACCAGCAAGATCGAGGCCGGATTGGCCATGCCGGGCAGTTCTGGACGGCCCAGCTTGACGATGCGGCCTTCGGCGGCAAGCACGCCGTCGATTGCGGCGATTTCGGCCAGAAGCGCCTGCGGGGCGCGGGTTACATCGGCAAACACATCGGCAAAGCGGTTGTCGATATAGTAGCGGTCGCGGGTATCTGACAGCGAGGCAAAGGCGCCGTTTCCAAGGATCAGCGTCGCCACACCGGCCGCAAGCACCAGCGATATCGCCAAGACCTGCGCCCAAAGGCGGCGCAGATCGCGCAGAACCTTGCGGCGCAGGGGCGAGATTACCATGAAACCTCCGCCGGTGATTTCTTTGCGGTATTCACGGTTTCTTCCACGATGCGGCCATCGGCAAAGCGCAGCGTGCGATCGGCGATGTCACTGATCACGGCGTTGTGGGTGATGACCAAAGTTGTCGCGCCTATGGCACGGTTAACATCAGTCAGGGCTTGCAGCACGCGCACCCCTGTTGCGCTGTCTAAGGCACCGGTTGGTTCGTCGCAGAACAACAGTTCGGGGTTCTTGGCAATCGCGCGGGCTATCGCCACGCGCTGCTGTTCGCCTCCCGAAAGCTGTGCCGGAAAGTGATCGCGCCGCGCCGATAGGCCAACAAGGTCAAGCGCGGTTGCAGGCGACATCGGGTTGCGCGCGATTTCGGTGACCAAGGCCACGTTTTCAAACGCGGTCAGGCTTGGAACAAGGTTGTAGAACTGAAACACAAAGCCAACGTGGTTGCGCCGATAGTTTGTCAGGCCGCGTTCATCAAGCGCGGTCAGTTCGGTGTCGCGAAACCAAACCTGACCCGCCGACGCCGTATCCAACCCGCCAAGAATGTTTAGAAACGTCGACTTTCCAGAACCGGATGGGCCAAGGATGACGACAAATTCACCCGGCCGTGCCGAAAAATCGACGCCGCGCAGCGCCTGCACCTCAAGGGCTGCGGTGCGATAGGCTTTGCTTAGGCCCTTGGTGCGGATGATTG
>JAHEDL010000238.1 GCA_024641255.1 Pseudorhodobacter sp. | reverse complement strand
GCAAGATCCGTGGTTTTGAATTCAACGGCATCGGTCCGCGCGATCAGGCCACCAGCGATGCTTTGGGCGGTAACTTCTATGCAACCGCGCGGTTCGAGGCCGAATTCCCGCTGGGTCTGCCGGAAGAATACGGCATCAACGGTGGTGTGTTCTATGATATGGGGTCGGTCTGGGGCTTGGATACCGTTGGCAACACCGGTGCCGATGACGGCATGAACCTGCGGTCTTCGGTGGGGGTTTCGCTGCTGTGGAACACGCCGATTGGCCCGCTGCGCTTCAACTTCTCGGATGCGGTGAAGAAGGAAGACTATGATAAAGAGCAGAAGTTCGACCTGACGATCTCTACGAAGTTCTGATGCGCAGGCTTGGTCTTGGCATCTTGGTTGCGCTGCTTGTGGGTCTGTCCGGCCCACTGGCGGCGCAAAGTGTGATGCAAAAGACTGCCATCGTGACGCTGGATCAGGAAAAGCTGTTTGTCGGCACCAAATACGGTGTCGCGCTGCAAGCCAAGTTTGAGGCCGAATCTGCAGCCCTTGTCGCCGAAAATCGCAAGATCGACAGTGCGCTAGAGGCCGAAGAGCGCGATCTGACCGACAAACGCGCCACGATGGACGCCGAAAGCTTCCGCCCGCTTGCCGAAGCGTTTGACAAAAAAGCCAACGAATTGCGCTCGGCACAAGATGCCAAGGCGCGCGACCTGACCTTGCGGCGCGACCAAAACCGCCAGATCTTCTTTCAAAACATCGCACCGATCCTGGGCGATTATATGGTAGAACGCGGTGCAGTGGCGATTTTGGACAAAACCGCCATCATCGTCTCGCTTGGTTCGATCGACATCACCACCGAAGTGATCGCCCGCATCGACGACCGCCTTGGCGACGGCAGCAAAGTGTCCAAACCCTAAGCGCCGCGTGCGACTTGTCGAAGCCGTGGCAATTCGCTAACCATCCTTCATGCCCCGACAAGAGGGCCGGACAGACCGGAGTTCCCATGACCGACCAGACCGCAGCCCCGCTTTTTGCTGATCTTGCGCTGATCCAGCGTATCATCCCGCACCGTTACCCGTTTTTGCTGGTCGACAAGGTGCGCGACATCATCCCCAACAAATCCTGCGTCGGCATCAAGAACGTCACCTTCAACGAGCCGCAGTTTCAGGGCCACTTCCCCGACATGCCGATTTTCCCCGGCGTGATGATCATCGAAGCCATGGCGCAGACCTCGGGCATTCTGGTGGGTCTGTCGATGGATCTGGTCGACAAGAACGCCAAGGTGTTCTTCATGGGCGTCGATGCGGTGAAATTCCGCCGCAAAGTGGTGCCGGGCGACGTGATGGAACTGCATGTCACCGCGCTGCGCGGCGGCGGTCGGGTCTGGAAATTCGAAGGCCGCGCCATGGTTGACGGCGAACTCGCCTGCGAGGCGCAATTCACCGCCATGTTCGATCTGCCGAAAGCCTAAGGCGATGATCGCGCCCGATGCCAAAATCCACCCCTCTGCCGTTGTCGAGGCAGGGGCAACCATTGGTGCGGGCTGCCAGATTGGCCCCTTCGCGCTGATCGGCCCCGAGGTGACGCTGCACGCCGGCGTCATCGTCAAATCGCATGCCGTTGTCACCGGCTGGACCGAAATCGGCGCCGACACCGTGATCTTCCCCTTCGCTTGCGTCGGTGAAATCCCGCAAGACCTGAAGTTCAACGGCGAACGCACCCGGCTGATCGTTGGCGCCCGCTGTCGCATCCGCGAAGGCGCCACGCTGAACACGGGCACCGAAGGCGGCGGCGGCATTACCCGCGTTGGCGACGATTGCTTGCTGATGACTGGCGCGCATGTTGGCCATGATGCGGTGCTGGGCGATCGGGTTATTCTGGCCAATCAGGTGGCCATCGCCGGGCACTGCCAGATTGGCGATGATGTCATCATCGGCGGCCTGTCGGGCATTCACCAATTTGTCCGCATTGGTCGCGGCGCGATCATCGGCGCGGTGACCATGGTGACCAACGATGTGCTGCCCTATGGCCTTGTGCAAGGCCCGCGTGGCGTGCTGGATGGGTTGAACCTTGTCGGGCTAAAGCGGCGCGGCGTTGATCGCAGCGACATCACCGCGATGCGCGCGGCGTTTCAGATGTTGGCGCAGGGCGAAGGCAGCTTTCTGGACCGCGCCCGCAATCTGGCGAAAGAAACCGACAGTATCTATGTGCGCGAAATGACCGATTTCGTGCTTTCCGCCTCTGACCGCAGCTTCCTGACCCCGAAATGAGCACGCTTGCCCTGATCGCCGGTGCGGGTGGCCTGCCTGCCGCCTTGGTTGCCGCCTTGCCGCAGCGCCCGTTGGTCTGTGCGCTGGATGGGTTTCAGCCCACGGCGCTGGCGGTGGATCAGGTGTTTCGCGTTGAACGGCTGGCGCTGTTTCTGCGCCATCTGCAAGATGCAGGCATCACGCAGGTGGCCTTTGCCGGTGCGGTGCAGCGGCCCCGGCTTGACCCGTCGCTGTTCGATCCGCAAACCGCGCTGATGGTGCCGCGCCTGCTGGCGGCGATGCAGGGCGGCGACGATGCCACCTTGCGCGCGGTGATCGGAATTTTCGAAGAGGCTGGTTTTGACATTGTCGGCGTCGAAAGCATTGCGCCGTCGCTGGTGCCTGCCGCCGCCGTGCTGACCGGCACGCTGACGCCGCAAATCGAATCCGATGCAACCCGCGCCGCCCAGATCACCGCCGCTCTGGGCGCGGTGGATGTCGGGCAGGGCTGCGTGGTGGCCAGCGGTCTGTGCCTTGCGGTCGAAGCCTTGCCGGGCACCGATGCCATGCTGGCGTCGCTGTTGCAGATCCCATCGGCGCTGCGCCCGGCGGGCGGGCTGTTTTACAAAGCCGCCAAGCCCGGTCAGGATCGCCGCATCGATCTGCCGACACTGGGGCCAAAAACCGTGATCGCCGCCGCCGAAGCCGGACTTTCCGCCATCGTCTGGGCAGCGGGCGAGGTTATTTGCCTGAACTTGCCGGAAATGATCACCGAAGCCCAAGCGCGCGGCCTGCTGCTGTGGGCGCGCTAAGGTTTTTCCTGATCGCGGGCGAACCTTCGGGCGACCGGCTTGGTGCCGCGCTGATGGCGGGCCTGAAAACCCTGCACCCCGATGTCAGCTTTAGCGGCATCGGCGGGCCGTTGATGCAGGCGCAGGGACTGCAAAGCCTGTTCCCAATGGAAGAACTCTCGATCATGGGTCTGGTCGAGGTGCTGCCGAAATACCTGCACCTCAAACGCCGCATCCGCGAGGCCGCCGCCGCCTGCCTTGCTTGCCAACCCGCCGCCCTGATCACCATCGACAGCCCCGATTTTTGCTTGCGGGTGGCGGCGCAGGTCAAGGCCGCCAAGCCGATGCAGCGCACCATTCACTATGTCGCGCCCTCGGTCTGGGCATGGCGCCCCGGTCGCGCGGCGAAAATGGCCAAGGTCATCGACCATGTGCTGGCGCTGCTGCCGTTCGAACCGCCCTATATGACTGCCGCGGGGATGAGCTGCGATTTTGTCGGCCATCCGGTGGTGTCCGAAGCATTGGCGACGCCCGCCGAATTGGCACTTTTGCCTGCGGGGCAGGGCCCGCTGATCCTGACCTTGCCGGGGTCGCGGCGTGGCGAAGTCAGCCGCCTGATGCCGGTCATCGGCGAAACCTTGGCGCAGTTGAAGGCGGTGCATCCAACGGCGCGGGTTGCGCTGCCCACCCTGCGCGGCGTTGCCGATCTGGTGCGCAGCCTGTCGGCAGATTGGCCGATTGCGCCACAGATCATCGAAGACGCGGCGCTGAAACGCGCGGCCTTTGCCGCCGCCGATGTGGCAATCGCCGCCTCGGGCACGGTGTCGCTGGAACTCGCCGCCAATGGCTGCCCGATGGTCATTGCGTACGACATGAACCCGCTGACGCTGTGGCTGATGCGCCGCGCTGCGCTGATCGACACTGTCACGCTGGTCAATCTGGTCTCCGAAACCCGCGCCGTGCCGGAATTCATTGGCGAGCGCTGCCGCGCCGATCTGATCGCCGCCGCCTTGCTTGATCTGCTGCAAAACCCGGGCAGCCAGGCCCAGGCCATGCAGCTGACCATGCAGCGTTTGGGGCAGGGCCAACAGCCGCCGCACCTGCGCGCCGCCGCATCAGTGCTGGCCAACCTCTAGCCCATCCTCTTGGCAAAAATATCCCACGGGGGAAAAAGCTGCAGCGCAGCTTTTTGGGGGTGTGAAACCCCCATACCCGGCCAACACCGTCGCTTTCGTTAAGATTTCGTAAAAATCAACACCCTAAGATATTGATTTCTCGCAGTAAAATTTGGTCCCGAGTCGGGACCGCTCAGCGCCCGCGCCAGATCCAGCCGCCGCCAAACACCCGGCTGCCCTCGGGGGCATAGAATACACAAGCCTGCCCCGCCGACACGCCATCCTCGGGGTCCAGCAATTCCACCGTCGCCTCGGTCGCCGAAATCGGCCGGATCACCGCCGGACGCGGCGGCCGGGTAGAGCGCACCTTGACGTTCAGATGCCACTCCGCGCGGCTCTCGAACGGCTCATCCCCCAACCAGTTGATCTCGCGCAGCGGAATAACCCGCGTCGACAGCGCCTCTTTCGGCCCCACGATCACCCGCCGGGTTTCCGGGTCCAGCCGCACCACATAAATCGGGTCGCCCAAGCCGCCAATCCCCAGTCCCTTGCGCTGCCCGATCGTGTAATGGATCACCCCACGATGCTGCCCCAGCACCC
>JAHEDL010000233.1 GCA_024641255.1 Pseudorhodobacter sp. | reverse complement strand
CCCCCAAAGCAAGCCGCTTGCTGTCGTCTTGCAAGTTACCCAAAAACCGCGCCTGCCATTCGGGTTCGATATCGTCGGTGTCGGCCAAAATTGCCGCCGTTGAGCGAACCGAGGCCACCGCTGACAACACTTCGTGCAAAGAGGCCGACAAATGCGGATCGTGGCTCATCCGATCATTCATCGCCTCTAGCGCGCGTTCCAAGCCGGCCACGCGCTGATGCAGGCCGATCAGCACCGCCGCCCAGCCCGGATAACGCCCGGCAAACTCCTCGACCCGGTCGAGTTCTGCTCCCGGCAAGCGCGCGGCGGCGGCACGCAAATCGTCCAACACCGCACCGCCCACACCCTCTTGAAACGCGCCCACCGGCTGCCCCAAGGCCAGCGCCAACCGGGCAAGCAGATCTTCGGAAATACGCCGCCGATTGTGTTCGATCAGGTTCAGATAAGAGGCCGAAATGCCAACGCTTTCGGCCAAGTCCGCCTGACGCAGCGCCAAAGCCACGCGGCGTTCGCGCAGGCGGCTTCCGGTCAGGGCAGACATTGGCATCATCGCCTCCTAGGTTGTCAATAAATTGACAACTTTACAGGTGGTTCACAAGGCAAAACCTGACCACCCGTCCCTAACCACCTGCCATTGACGGAAAATCTGCGCCGTAAAACGACACCGCGCGAATACCGCAATCTTGAATCGCCACATGCAAATGCGCACCTTCGTTCACGCCCGGTTTTGCACTGTCTGCAGCCAAGGCAGCGCGGCCTTGGGAAATTTGCCCAACCGACCGCGGTCGCCAGAACGATAGCTGTTCGTCAACAAACTGCTCTAGCTGCGGCTCGCGCTGACCATGCGTGATTTCACGAATCCGCTCCATCGCTGCCAAGCAATAGGCGGCTTCGGCGGCTGAATTTGGCATATCGTAAAGATAGCCGCTGCCGGGTGATTTCTGCCCGCTTTCCCAAGTCAAAAACACCAATGCCGCCAGCACAGTTGCGGCCAGCATCCCCCAAATCCATTTCACTTTGCGCCCTCTTCGTTGCCACGACTAAACCACGCAAAGGTTAAAAGAAAACGGGCGCGGCCAGCGGCCACGCCCGCCTTTTCAACACCCGCTAAAGCTTATTGCAAAGCTTTGTCGGTGATTTGATGCGTCCAGGCACCTTCCGGTTCTTTGGTGATCACCGGATCAGAGCCGCCCGACATCAGTGCCGCGACGGTGCGCTTGTAGTCGGCTTCGTCCAAAGCGCCGTTCGAACCGGCGGTCAGCTTGGCAATCTCGCTCATCATCTTGGTCTGGTGTTCGATGGTCTGCGCGCCGGTCGCGTCATTGTCGATCACGATCTGAGCCGCTTCGTCGACGTTACCTTCGGCGTATTTCCAGCCCTTCATCGAGGCGCGGACAAAACGCACCATCTTGTCTTCGAATGCCGGGTCTTTCAGCTTGTCTTCCATCACATAAAGACCGTCTTCCAGCGTCGCAACACCTTCGTCTTCGTATTTGAAGGTCACCAGATCTTCGGGCTTCACGCCTGCGTCAATCACCTGCCAGTATTCGTTATAGGTCATGGTCGAAATACAGGCAGCCTGCTTTTGCAGCAGCGGATCGACGTTGAAACCCTGCTTCAACACGGTAACCCCACCGGCCGAACCGTCAGTTTTCAAGCCAAGCTTGTTCATCCAGTTCAGGAACGGATATTCGTTGCCGCCAAACCAGACGCCCAAGGTCTTGTCATGGAAGTCAGCCGGAGTGGCCACACCGGATTCTTTCAAGCAAGTCAGCATCATGCCCGACGATTTGAACGGCTGCGCAATGTTGACAAGCGCCAGACCTTTTTCGCGCGCGGCCAAGGCCGACGGCATCCAGTCGATCACCACGTCAGCACCACCACCGGCGATGACTTGGGTCGGGGCGACATCGGGGCCGCCCGGAAGAATGGTCACGTTCAGACCTTCTTCTTCGTAAAAGCCTTTTGCTGCAGCGACATAATAGCCCGCAAACTGCGCCTGCGTGACCCATTTCAACTGCAGAGTCACATCGTCAGCCGCCATGGCGCTGGTGGCAAACGCTGCGAACAGCGCGCCGGTAAGAAGTTTCTTCATTCTCAACCTCCAAGTTGAGGCCCCTTTGCGAGGCCTTTGTTAATTCCGTTTCAGTTCCGTTGTGACGGATGCCAGAAGGTCATCCGTTTTTCGATCAGCGCGACCACGCCATAAAACGCCGATCCAGCCAAAGCCGCCACTGCAATTTCGGACCAAACCATATCAAGGCCAAGCCGCCCGACCTCTGCCGTGATGCGAAACCCCATGCCAACGATAGGACTGCCAAAAAATTCAGCAACAATCGCGCCAATCAGCGCCAGAGTTGTCGCAATTTTCAGCCCGTTAAAAATGAATGGCATGGCCGCAGGCAGGCGCAGCTTCAGCAAAGTCTGCCAATAACTTGCGCTATAGGTTGCCATCAAATCGCGCTGCATCTGATCGCTGGCGGCAAGCCCGGAAACCGTGTTCACCAGCACCGGGAAGAACACCATAACAACCACCACAGCCGCCTTCGATTGCCAATCAAAGCCAAACCACATCACCAAAATCGGGGCGATGCCCACAATCGGCAGTGCTGCGACGAAATTGCCAACGGGCAGCAGCCCGCGTTGCAAAAACGGCGACCGGTCTATCGCAATCGCCGTCAAGAACGCAGCCCCACAGCCCATCACGTAGCCGCTAAGCGCCCCTTTCACGAAGGTCTGGCGAAAGTCGGCCCACAGGGTCGGCAGCTCTTGCACAATCCGCGCGCCAATCGCCGAGGGCGGCGGCAGGATGACGCCCGGCACGTTCAGCCCACGCACCAAACCTTCCCAGACCACCAACAGGGTGATCCCGAAAATCGCCGGAACAACCAGTTTCCCCAGCTTTGATTTCACCAAGGCGGTATGGGAGAGCCGCACGTTCACGGCCCAAGCCGCCAACCAAAACAGCAGCGCGAAAATCACCCAAGTCATCGCACCATCCCCATCCGCTTCAACGTCCGCCGCTCTATCGCGCCGACCACTGCCACCAGCACCGCAGCCACCAAAGCGGCGGCGAACAAGGCCGCCCAAATCTGCACCGTTTGGCCGTAGTAAGACCCGCTGAGCAACCGCGCGCCAAGACCTGCCACTGCGCCCGTCGGCAACTCGCCCACAATGGCACCAACCAACGAGGCAGCAATACCAACCTTCAGGCTGGTGAACAGATACGGCATCGAAGACGGCAGCCGCAGCTTCCAAAACACCGCAGACCGGCTGGCGTTATAGGTTGAAAGCAGATCAAGCTGCATCTGGTCGGGGCTGCGCAGCCCCTTCACCATGCCAACAAGCACCGGAAAGAACGACAGAAACGCCGATATGATCGCTTTGGGCACCAGGCCTTGGATACCCATCGAGTTCAAAACCACAATGATCATCGGCGCGATGGCCAGAATTGGAATTGTCTGGCTGGCAATCGCCCAAGGCATCACGCTTAGATCCATCGCCTTGTTGTGAATGATCCCAACCGCCAACAAAACGCCTGCAGTCGTGCCAATGACAAACCCCAGCAGCGTGGCCGAAATTGTCACCCAGCCATGATATACAAGGCTTTTCTTCGAGGTGATCGCCATGCCGAAGGTCGATTTCACCAGTTCTGTCACAACCTGATGCGGGGTCGGCAGCACAGGTCGGTCTTGGTTCAGCGTGCCTGACACCAACTGACCAAAGCTTACCGCGCCGCCGTCGCGCGCAGCTTGATCGTAAACCCAAGCCGCATTCAGCTTGACCGCCGCCGCATACCAAAGCGCCACAATAACCAGCAGAACTGTCAAGATTGGCAAGAACCGGTTCATCCCTGCCCCCCTTGCGGCCAGGCAATCATCGCCACAGCGACAACGCCCAAGCAAACGCCCGCCCATTGCAATGCGCTCGGTCGTTCACCGAAAAACACCATCGCCACCGCCATCACCGCAACCAGCTGGAAGATCACTGAAAGCGCCAGCGCAAGGCCAAGCCCGTTTGCCCGCATCACCTGAACCATCAGGGTGTTGCCAAGGCAAAACAGTGCCAGCGCCGCCACCAACACCCAAAGCCCACCTTTTTGGGCGTAGATCTTCAGCACCGAGTTGGCGGCCATGAACACAGCAGTCGAACTGGCCAACCACGCCAAAACCACGAGGTTCATTGCCCGCCCCCTATGCTGCGTTTCAGACCAAGGCGAAGATTGCTGTGGCTATTCATCCGAATGACCCGCCCGTAGCCCTTCGCGCACCCGATGCGAGATTTCGATGAACTCTTTGGAGTCGCGAATATCCAACGGCCGCTCTTTCGGCAGCGGACTGTCGATCACATCGGTGATACGGCCCGGCCGCGGGCTCATCACCACGATCTTGGTGGAAAGATAGACAGCCTCGGGGATGGAATGGGTCACAAAGCCAATGGTTTTACCGGTCCGCGCCCAAAGCTTCAGCACTTCTTCATTCAGCCGGTCGCGCACAATCTCGTCCAGCGCACCAAAGGGCTCGTCCATCAACAGAATATCGGCATCAAACGCCAAGGCCCGCGCGATGCTGGCACGCTGCTGCATGCCCCCCGACAATTGCCACGGGAACTTTTTGCCAAAGCCCGAAAGCTCAACCAACTCAAGCACCCGCGCAACGCGCTCCGCTTGCTCGGCCTTCGAAAACCCCATGATTTCCAACGGCAGCTTGATATTGCCGGCAATCGTGCGCCATGGATAAAGCCCC
>JAHEDL010000232.1 GCA_024641255.1 Pseudorhodobacter sp. | reverse complement strand
GACCCAAAGCAGTCCCGCCGGGCCGCCATCTTCGGCCGGGGTGGTCAGTCGCGCAACCCAAGCTTCGGCTTCGTCCGATTTGGCAATCAACCGGCTGTCTTGCCAGACTTCGGCCTTGGCACCTTTGCCCCAGATTTTTTCGATGCGGTAAATGCCGGTCGGCAGTTCCAATTCCAGCGTTATCGCCGGGTTGCCGCCGACATCCGGGCGCAGCGCCTTGATTGCGGCGGCGTTTGAGCGGTGCGGAATGAAAAACACCGCCTGAATTGCGTCGAACAGCGTCGATTTGCCGGTTTCGTTCGGCGCAGACAGCACGTTCAAACCATTGGCAAACCCGGCGATACGCACAGTTTGGCTGAATTGGCGCACGTCGGTCAGGGTAATCGCACGGATCTTCATTGCGCGGCCTCTGTCAGATAGCCGTAAAGCCGGTTCAAAGCGCCAGCAGCAATGCGGCGATCTTCTGGTGCGCGTGCTTGGTCGGCGGCATCTGCCGCAAGCTGGTCAGCGGCCATCCGCAACGCCCCGGCGCGGTCAATCGTGTCAAGGTCGGTCACATCAAAGTCCAGCCCAAGCGCGGTTGTGTCCAAGCTGAAATAGGCAAAGTCGGGCGCAAGATGCGCCACGACGTCGCGCAAGGCGGCTTGGTCGGCCAAACTGGCGCGACCGGTGGCGCGCAGGCGCACCAGATGATCGCGGCGCTGCGCAATATCGGCGGGCAATCGCATCGCAAGCGCGTCCTGTGGCGAAAGGCCGGGCACAAGCGCAAGTTCGATGTCGTTCCAACAAAATCTGCCAAGCGGAACCGAAGTGATCTCTGGAACTGCTCCGGGTGCGTGCAAGGTGACGGCAAGGCAGGCGCCAAGGCCGTCATGGCGAAACGAGTCGCGTTCGGGCGTGCCAGCATAAGCTGTTCGCGCCCCAAGCCGCATCTGGCCGTGCCAATCCCCCAGCGCAAGATAATCAAGCCGCGCAGTTTCGGCGCGATCGGGCGGAATGATGCCGTCACTGGCCCGCCCGTCTTCCGAAAAGTCGCGCACGGCCCCATGGGCAAGCCCGATGCGATAGGTGTCGGGTGGGGTGGTGAGTGTGGCCATTCCGGTTGTCAAATCGCGGCCAGAATATCGGCTTGGCAGCGGGGCGGGCAACAGCGCGACCCCGGCTTCCATTTCGATCAGTCCGGCGTCGCGGATCAGCCGCACATTCGCGGGCGCTTTTTCTTCCAATCGCGCCCATAGGGTTTCGGCGGCAAGGCTGTCGTGGTTGCCCGGAATAAGCCACCACGTCACCTCTGCCGCCGCCATCGCGGTCAGGGCTTGGCGCCACACGGGGTCGGATGGGGTTTCGGTATCAAAGGTGTCGCCCGCGATCAGAATATGCTTTGCGCCATGCGCTTTGGCGGCGGCTGCAAGTCGGGGCAGAATTTGGTGACGCGCCTCAATCAGGCGGCCGCGCACCTCTTCGGGCAAATTGCCAAAACGGCGGCCAAGATGCAGATCGGCAGTATGCAAGAAGCGAAAGGCAGCCATTGGGGGCTTTCATAATAGGAACGCGGTCACCCATGGATACTAGGCAGCCGTGCCGGGGCGGGCAAGGCGGCATTCGAACGAAACGTGAATGTAGAACAACGAGGGGGGGCCTGTAGCCCGCGCAGCCGCAATGGGTGACGGATGCGGGTTGGTCAGAACAACTCTTTCACCGCCTCCATCGCGACATATGTCGAGGTCGAGGCAACATGCGGCAGCGCGCTGATCTTTTCGGCAAGAACCCGGCGATAGTCCTGAATATCGGTGGTGCGGACCTTCAGCAGATAGTCAAAGCGGCTGGCGATCATGTGGCACTGTTCAACCTCTGGCACCGCAAGCACGGCCTTGTTGAACGCCTGCAAGGCGGCCTCGCGGGTATCAGAAAGCCGCACTTCCACAAATGCCACATGGGCCTGCCCCATGCGGATCGGGTCAAGATTGGCGCGATATCCAGTGATAACCCGTTGTTCTTCCAGCCGCTTCATCCGGGCTTGGGTGGGCGATTTGGACAAGCCGATGCGGCGACCCAATTCGGTCGCGCTGATGCGCCCATCCGCAGCCAGTTCGCGCAGAATGGCGTGATCGAAGCGGTCAAGATCAATGCGGTCTGATGGCATGCTGATTTCCTGAATTGACGACGCTTCGGCTGCATATTCTCATATAATCAGGAAAACAGCCTGTCAAATTGACGTTATCATGGGCCAAATCTTATGGAGTTCGGCCATGCCGCAGATGAACAAGACTTGGACTGTGATTGAACGCGATTCTTTGCGGGATGAGGCGGCGTTGGTAGCAGAACTGATCGCCGATGCCGGTATGGACGCCGCCGCGCGGGCGCGGGTCACTGCTGCGGGCGCCGATCTGGTGCGCCGCATCCGCGCCAGCGTGAAACCGGGTCTGATGGAGGTGTTTTTGGCCGAATATGGCCTGTCCACCGACGAAGGCATTGCGCTGATGTGTCTGGCCGAAGCGTTGCTGCGCGTGCCGGACGCCGAAACCATGGATGCGCTGATCGAAGACAAAATCGCGCCCAGCGATTGGGGCCGGCATTTGGGCAAATCGGCGTCCAGCCTGGTAAACGCGTCGACTTGGGCGCTGATGCTGACCGGCAAAGTGTTGGAAGAACGCGAACCGGGCGTGGTGGGCCATCTGAAGGCGGCGGTGAAACGCTTGGGCGAACCGGTGATCCGGGGGGCCGTGACGCGGGCGATGAAGGAAATGGGGCGCAACTTTGTCTTGGGCGAAACCATTGATCTGGCGATGAAACGCGCCCGTGAACTGGAAGCGCAGGGCTATACCTACAGCTATGATATGCTGGGGGAAGCCGCCCGCACCGAAGCCGATGCGCGTCGCTATCACCTGTCCTATTCCAAGGCGATCACCGCGATTGCAGCCGCCGCGACCACCGGTGACATTCGCAGCAATCCGGGCATTTCGGTAAAGCTGTCGGCGCTGCATCCGCGCTATGAGGTCGCCAAGCGTGGCCGCGTTATGGAAGAACTGGTGCCGCGGGTGCGGGCTTTGGCGGGGTTGGCCAAGGCAGCGGGGCTGGGCTTTAACATCGACGCCGAAGAGGCCGACCGGCTTGCGCTGTCGCTTGAGGTGATTGAAGCCGTGCTGTCAGATCCGGCGCTGAAGGGTTGGGATGGCTTTGGGGTTGTGGTGCAGGCCTATGGCCGGCGCGCGGGCGCAGTGATTGACTGGCTTTACGCATTGTCGCAACGGCTTGACCGCAAGATCATGGTGCGTCTGGTGAAGGGCGCCTATTGGGATGCCGAAGTGAAGCGTGCCCAAGTTCTGGGGCTGGCGTCATTTCCGGTGTTCACCCGTAAACAAGCGACCGACGTGTCCTATATTGCCAATGCGCGCAAACTTCTTGGCATGACTGACCGGATCTATCCGCAATTCGCCACCCATAACGCCCACACTGTGGCTGCGATCCTGGATATTGCGACCGACAAGAAAGCCTTCGAATTCCAGCGCTTGCACGGTATGGGCGAACGCCTGCATGACATCGTGCTGACTGATAACGGCACGCGCTGCCGCATCTACGCTCCGGTTGGCGCGCATCGCGATTTGTTGGCCTATCTGGTGCGGCGTCTGTTGGAAAACGGCGCAAACTCCAGCTTTGTGAACCAGATCGTCAACGAAGAGGTCAGCCCCGAACGTGTGGCCGCTTGCCCGATTTCGGCAATGGAAGCCATGGCGTCCACGGTAAACCCGGCGATCCTGACCGGCCCTGGCCTGTTTGGCGGCCGGAAGAATTCGCGCGGTTGGGATTTGACCGATGCGGGCGATTTGCATGCCATCATGGCAGAACGCCCCGAAGGTCTGGCCGAGGCTGCGCCGATGTTGGCGGGCCATATGGTGGGTGGCCAGCGGATCGAGGTGAAAAACCCTGCGACCGGCGCTTTGGTGGGGCATGTGCTGACCGCCAATACCGCAGATGTCGACACCGCACTGCGCTTGGCGGAACCGTGGGTTGCTACCGCAGATATTCGCGGCGAAGTTCTGCGCCGTGCCGCCGATCTTTACGAACAAAACTTCGGCCCGATCTTTGCGCTTTTGTCGCGCGAAGCCGGAAAGTCGCAATCTGACGCCGTTGCCGAACTGCGCGAAGCGGTTGATTTCCTGCGCTATTACGCTGACGGGGCCACTGGCTTGACCAACCCTGCGCGCGGTGTCTTCGCCTGCATCAGTCCGTGGAACTTCCCGCTGGCGATCTTCTCGGGCCAGATTGCTGCGGCTTTGGCGGCGGGCAATGCGGTGCTGGCAAAACCGGCCGAACAGACCCCGCTGATCGCGGCATTGGCGGTGCAATTGCTGCATCAGGCGGGCGTTCCTGCCAGCGCGCTGCAACTTTTGCCGGGCGATGGCGTTGTGGGGGCGGCGATCACTCGCGACCCGCGCGTCAAAGGGGTGGCCTTTACCGGATCGACCGAAACCGCGCTTTTGATCCGCAAGTCGATGGCCGAACATCTGGACCCATCGGCGCCGCTGATCGCCGAAACCGGCGGTTTGAACGCGATGCTGGTCGACAGCACCGCTTTGCCGGAACAGGCCGTGCGCGACATTTTGGCGTCAAGCTTCCAATCGGCGGGCCAGCGTTGTTCGGCGCTGCGCTGCCTTTATGTGCAGGAAGACGTTGCCGAAAACGTGCAGGAAATGCTGTTTGGCGCGATGGACGAACTGGCCATGGGCGACCCGTGGGATCTGTTTA
>JAHEDL010000172.1 GCA_024641255.1 Pseudorhodobacter sp. | reverse complement strand
GCTTAGTTCCTCAGTGAAGCGCTGAGGTTTTAACTTCGGGCGTCTACGTCAGCACCACGTCAACACTGCGCGAAAAAAATCGCAGTCACACGCAATCGCGTGCACCGGCCTGCATTGCCCCTGACCTGCCCCCCGGTCGTCCCTTGTTCATAACGAGAGTCCTTGGGGTTGATAGTGGTCGGTTTCGGGTTGGGCAAGCGCGCCGTGCGCGTTGCCATCAAGTAGCTCAAGCGTCCGGCGCGCTTCTGCCGGTGTTTTGTTCCCCAGCGAGGAATGCGGCCTGACGTTGTTGTAGTCGTAACGCCAAAGGGCCAACTTGCGGCGGGCGTCGGCAAGGTTGTCGAAGATCTCCTCATTCAAGCATTCGTCGCGCAGGCTGCCATTGAAGGACTCGATGTAGCCGTTCTGCTGCGGCTTGCCCGGGTCGATGTAATGCCATTCGAGGCCGTTCTCGTTAGCCCACTTCAGGATGGCCTTGCTGGTGAACTCGGTGCCGTTGTCCGACACGATGCAGGCCGGTTTGCCGTAGATGCGAACCAAGGCGTCCAGTTCGCGCGCCACCCTGGCCCCCGAGATGCTGGTATCGGCGATCAGGGCGAGGTTCTCGCGGCAACAATCGTCGTTGACCGCCAAGATGCGGAACTTGCGACAGGCCCCGAAGGTGTCGGACAGAAAGTCCAGCGACCAGCGCTGGTTACATATGTTCCGAATTCTGGCATGTCCACGTCTGACAAGACCATGGTCGCGGAGGCTCAGCACCATGCGAGATGAGATCAAGCCGGTCGTCATTGGTCGCGTTTGGCGGAACCCGGACTGTGCGGGCGAGCCGCTGGCCGAACAACACCGACTGGCTGACGGCCAAGTCGTGGTGAACTGGTCGGTTGACCCTGAAGCCCTTCGGGGCCCGGTCTGGCTTCAGGTTCTGGAGGAGGAGACCGACGATCCATCAGGATCCTGAATCAGAAGGCCCAATCGATTCAAATTCCTGATTGGACGGCGGAGTCCATTGAGCGCATCCTGGTCCGAGGAGGCGCCCATGTCCTGCCAGTTGCTGCACCGTATCGATCCCGATCTCAACATGGCCCGGTTCTACCGGGTTGAGGTCACGCAAGACCTGTTCGGCCAGGTCATCGTCGAGAGACGGTGGGGACGCATCGGCAGCAGGGGTCAGCACCGGTCGGCCGCTTACCCCACGACCTTTTCTGCGGAAGTGGCGGCTTCTGCGCTGGTCCGCGCGAAAGAGCGGCGGGGGTACTGGGCCGCCGGATGAGTTATAGAAGTCCGTTCTATACCTCATGGGTTCACCAAAATGGCCCAAATGGGTGTAATCGGGTGCCAGATTGGGGATTGGTGTATGAGCCGCACCGATTCGCTCCATCGCACTCTTTGGCGAGCACTTCGGCCATGCGTCGGGAGGTTTCAAACCGAGCAGGGGCGGCAATGCGGCGAAAACCCCACCTAATCACCGCGCAATCTGCGGTAAAGCTTGCGCTTGCGGTGATTGCGCCGCATAATCGCCGCAACATATGCGGTGATCATGCCCTATATTCACGAACTCCCGGACTGGCCGAGCTTTTCATGGTCAATGTTAGCCCTGGCGACCAAGCTGGCGGCCGTCCGACACCGGCAGGGGCGGCTCATTGGCCGCATGGAAGCGCTTGGGTTTGATCTTCGCACTGAGGCCGTCTTGCAGACCTTGACAGAAGACGTGGTCAAGTCCAGCGAGATCGAAGGCGAGATCCTCGACCGTCTGCAGGTCCGCTCTTCCATTGCCCGGCGCATGGGACTGGAGATTGGCGGATTGCCCCCCGTCGATCGCCATGTCGAAGGCGTCGTTGAAATGATGCTGGACGCCACCCAGAACTTCCCCGCTCCCCTGACCGACGACCGCCTCTTCGGCTGGCACGCCGCGCTGTTTCCTACAGGCCGCAGCGGAATGACCCGCATCACGGTTGGAGCCTGGCGGAAGCCGGAGGGCGGTCCGATGCAAGTGGTCTCGGGGCCATATGGCCGCGAAAAGGTGCACTTCGAGGCACCCGGTTCCGAACGGCTTGCCGCCGAGATGAAGCGCTTTCTGGAATGGTTCGAAACACCCGACGCGACCGACCCGGTCCTGCGCGCGGCCATCGCGCATTTCTGGTTCGTCACGATCCATCCGTTCGACGACGGCAACGGCCGCATCGGTCGCGCCATTGCCGATCTTGCCCTCGCAAGGGCCGAGGGCAGCTCGCAAAGGTTCTACAGCATGTCCGGCCAAATCCGGCTGGAACGCGAGGGCTATTACAGGATTCTCGAGCAGAGCCAAAAGGCCGACCTCGACATCTCCGCCTGGCTCATCTGGTTCCTGGATTGCCTCGACCGGGCGGTCACAGGCGCCGAGCAACTGCTCGGCCAAGTCTTGGCAAAGGCAAGATTCTGGGAGAGCTTGTCCGGCGAAAATCTCAGTGCGCGCCAACGCGCGGTTCTCAACCGGTTGGTCGATGGCTTTGTGGGCCACCTGACGACGTCAAAATGGGCGAAGCTCACGAAAGTCTCGACCGACACCGCCTTACGCGACATCACCGACCTCGTCGCCCGCGGGATCCTTGCCCCGGGAGAGAGCGGCGGGCGCAGCACGAATTATGTGCTGGTCTGGGCAGGAGACGGCGAGACGTAGTGTCTGATCGGGTCGCCAAATTCTCCTAGATCATTGTTTTTATTTACATTTATAAAAGACCGATAATAAAGATTATGTAATTTAATGACGTGAGACTTTCCTCTTAGCTCCTTCCAGTGTGAAAAAACAAGCATCCCCTTGGATTCCATTTTTCACCGCCATGCAGGGCTTCAACATGGTCGCGCAGTTCTAGACCGGCTTCGCGACCATGGTAATGCAACAGCACCCCAAAGGAATGGCATAGCCGAAGGACCGGTATTTCAGCAGCCCCCTGTCGAGGTAGATATCGTTCAGTTCCATGACGATTTCGTTGCATTTGGCCCTGTGACACACCGGATTCGGCCCGCGACGGTGAATCACAAGATTCGTTTGCCAAAGAGCAAGGTTGGCCGCGTCCACGCTGTCACAAAATTGCTTGGGTTCCAGCGCGGAGTAATACCTAAAGATCATCGGAAAACGGTTCGACGACAGGAGTTAGCCTGATTTTATCTATCGGTTCGTCACCGGATTATGCGCGCCGCCAAACTTGATGCCGGACTTCAGAAAAAGCAGCGGCGATTCCACGGATCATGGAGTTGGTCTACGAGATGACACCTCGTGTTCTGATGCGCCGGCGCGAATGGACTGAACCGCGACTGCGGTATAGATGCAGCAGCAAAATTAGAAAAATCAACCCAAGGTAAGGCAGATTACAACTGTCGGCGGTGGTTGAAGACTGCGATGCAATATTTAATGCCCTGCCGTCAACTGACGCACGGCACGGTAGAAGTGGTCGCGCCGCCAGTCGGCATGGCTAACATTGCCGCCGTAACTGCGCCGCAATGGTTGGCCACCGTCAATGCCGGATGAAATCGCGGCGGCCGCTTGATTGGTGGTGACTATTTTGTATTTCCGAACAAATCATAGTAAAGCCAGCCGAAATAATATTTGATGCAGGGGATCGTCGCCAGCAGCACCGCATCCACGTCGTTTTGCGCCATCCATCCGCGCTGTTTCCCGCCGCCCCATTTCGGCATAAGAAAAGGCCGAATAGTGCTTGGTTCCTTTATGACTCGCATCACATGAACCATGTACCCATCGCTCATGCCGCCTCTCCTATGGTCCGGTCTACCCATTACAAGGGTTATCCCTGCTGCGGTCGGGGCATATATTTGCAAAATCGTGGTTCGCTTGACTGACCGGCCGTTGGTGATCGCATTTATCTCATAAATTGGCGTGACCTGGGGGTCATGGTCAACGATGTCTGAGAAACTGGTGTTTTTCGTTGCACAACCCGCTTAAAGTTAATGGATTACCCGTTGAATCTGCGAAAAGATTTGTTGATTGGCTGACACAGCGGACGGCAATATAGCCAAAAGAGTATTCGCTAACTAACGGGACGCGGCCGCAGCGCGAAGTGTGTTGACAAGTGTATCATGCGACGCGCTTTATTGGTGAATGCGGAATATAAAATTCAATTACTAGATCGGGTTGCAGATTTGGGGCCGAGCATCGAACAAAATGGCCCGGCCATGGCAAAGGGGCCGACCGGTAAGTCCCTTACGGCGGCGGAAACGCCCCCGTATGTGCTTGTCCGCATCGAATATGCCGCCCTGAACTTCCGCGATTACATCATTGGCTCTGGCCGTTATGGCGCGCCGCCCCACGATTATGTCGCAGGCAACGAAGGTGCAGGAGTTGTTCTTGACTCGACCGCGCCAGATTTTCGTCCGGGGGATGCGGTTTTTGTCAACGGTCACGGTCTGGGTGAAAAACGTCCCGGAACCATGTCGGGTCAGGTCCGCCTACCCCCCGAAGCCGTCATCCACCTGCCCGATGCAATGACTACGCTTCAGGCGGCGACGGTCGGGGTGGCGGCGCTTGTCACCTTTGCGGCGGACCGCGTTTTTGGGCCGGGTCCGGTGGCTGTTACTGGCGCGATGGGGGGGACAGGCAGAGTTGCCGCTGCCTGTTTTGCCCGCGCGGGACGGGATGTTACTGCGCTGACCCGTGATCCGGCCCGCGCCACGCCGTTGACAGAACTGGGCATCGGCACCATCCTGCCCCCCCCGACCGAGATAGAGCGCGCCGCCGAAGGTTTCGGCCCCGAAAGCTATGCGGCGGTGGTTGATGTGACAGGCGATATGCTGAACTGGCTGACCCGTCAGATGCGCACGGGCGGGGTTATCGCGCTGGCAGGCTTTGCCGCAACCAACCGGCCCGATCTTAGCGCATTGGCGGTGATTTTGCGGAACCTGCGGCTGATCGGTGTCAATTCCGGTCTTGCCCCGTCGGACAAGGCGCAGGCGTTGCACTGGGTTGCAGCCACCCTGCACCCCGGGGATTATCCGCTTTTGGCGCATCCCGCCGATCCGCAGGATATTGCACCCCTGATGCGCGATTTCGCAGGTGCTCGCGGACGGGGCCGGATTGTGGTGACGCTGCAATGAAGGACAGCATTGCCCCAACAGCCACCCGCATGGGAGCGGCCTTTCTGTTTCCGGGGCAAGGTGCGCAGTATTTCCATATGGGTGCAGCGCTGTTTCGCGGCGACGAAACCTTTCGCTCGATCCTGCAAGGGCTGGATCAGGCGCTGGTCGCGGATGGCGCGGCGTCGGTGCTGGAGCGGCTTTTTGATCCCGCCATCGGGCGCGATGTTCCCTGTGACGATCTGCGCTTTACCCATCCTGCGCTTTTGATGATCGAAATGGCGATGGCGCTGCGGCTGCGGACCAAAGGGTCTGATCCCGATATTTGTGTTGGAGTTTCGCTGGGCGAATACGCGCAGGCAGGCTTTGCGGGCGTGCTGCCACCCGAAGAAATACTGTGCTGCATCGCCCGCAGCGCGCGGATCGTGCATGATCTTTGCCCGCCCGGGCGGATGCTGGCTGTGCTGGCCCCCCTGTCGGTGATGGACCGTTTGACCGATGTGGAATTCGTTGGCGAACAGGCCGAAGACCACTTCATCCTTGCCGGAACAGACGCCGCCATTGACCGCGCCGCGCAGCAGTTTCGGGCCGATGGCGTGCTGTGCGTGACGCCGCCCGTCACCCGCGCCTTTCACAGCAGCGCAATGGATGCAGCCGCGCGTCAGGTCGCGGCGGTTTTTGCGGGGCGCAGCTACCGTGAACCGCGCGTGCCGCTGCTGTCGTCTATGACAGGTGGCTTGAGCATCCGCCCCGATGCGGCACATTTCGCGGCGCTGGGGCGCGGGCCGATCAACTTTCGCACCGCGCTTGCCACGCTTCAGGCGCGCGGGCCGGTGTGCCGTTTGATCGATGTCGGCCCGTCGGGCAGTCTGGCGACGCTCGCCGCACGTTCGCTGCCCGATTGGCCGCAGGAACGCATACTGTCCCCGTTTGCGCAGGGGCAGGCAGAACTGGACCGCCTGCGGGCGCTGGATGAGGTGGCGATGAAAGACATCGGATCAGATGACGCGTCGCGGCTCAAGCCGACCGGACGCAGGGCGGTGGTCTTTGCCGGTCAGGGATCACAGGTGGCAGGCATGGGCGCGGATCTGTTTCCGCGCCATCCAGATATGGTCGCGCAGGCGGACCGCGTCCTTGGCTATTCGATTGCCGAGATTTGCCGTGACAACCCGCAGGGAAAGCTGGGCGATACCCGCTATACTCAACCGCTGATTTTTTGCGTCAACGCGCTGGCATGGCGCGATCATCTGGACCGCAATGGGATGCCGGATGTGCTGGCGGGTCATTCGCTGGGTGAAATGAACGCGCTGCATGCGGCGGGCGTGATGGATTTCGAAACCGGGCTGACCATCGTGCGCAGAAGGGCAGAACTGATGGCAACCGCCCCCGCAGGGGCAATGACCGCCGTTCTGGGGCTGGACCGCGCTCGTTTGCAACAGGTCTTGTCCGGTGCAGGTCTGGACGGGGTGGATATCGCCAACCTGAACACGCCCGGCCAGATCGTCATTTCCGGTGATGCCGAACAGGTCAAACGCGCGGCCCCGCTGATCCAGTCGGCGGGCGCGCGGGCCTGTATCCCCCTGCCCGTCAGCGGGGCGTTTCATTCCCACCTGATGCAACAGGCCGAAGCTGAATTCGCCCGCTTTCTGACCGGATTCAGCTTTGCCCCGCCGCAAGTTCCGGTGATTTCCAACGTCACCGCGCGGGCCTATCTGCCCGATGATATCGGCAACCAGATCGCGCGGCTGTTGTCGCGGTCGGTGGATTGGCAAGGCTCGGTCGGGCATATGCTGGATCTTGGCGTGACCGATTTCGTCGAACTGGCCCCGAAATCCGTGCTGACGGCGATGATAGCGGAAATCCGGCGCAGTCATGTGGTGACACCTTTTACTGCGCCCGCCGCCAAAGCCGCTCCCGAACCGGCACCCGTCACAGCCCCGCCCGTGACCCGTTCCGCCGCGCTGGACATTTCCGCCGAAACACTGGGATCTGCCGCGTTTCGGGCGACCTATGGCACGCGCTATGCCCATATCTGTGGCGGCATGGTGCATGGAATCGCCAGCACCGATTGGGTGGTGGCCTGTGCCAAGGCCGGTATACTGTCGTTTTTCGGAACCGGCGGTCTGTCGTCGGATCGGGTGCAGGCGGCGCTTGTCGATCTGACCGCGCGGCTTGGGTCGAATGATCCCTTTGGCATCAACCTGCTGAACGGATCGAACGAGGCCGCGAATATCGACCTGTTCCTGCGTTACGGCATCCGCCGGATCGAGGCATCGGCCTTTATCAAAATGACGCCCGATCTGGTGCGTTATCGTCTGCTGGGTCTGTCGCGCGATGCGCAATCTGCGGGCGGGGTGGCGATTGCCAACCGCATCATCGCCAAATTGTCGCGCCCCGAAGTGGCGCAGGCCTTTCTATCCCCCGCGCCCGCCGCCATCGTTCAGGCGCTGCTGGCCAAAAACCAGATCACACCCGAAATGGCGGATCTGGCCCGCCGCGTGCCGATGGCTGACGATATCTGCGTCGAGGCGGATTCCGGCGGCCATACCGATCAGGGTAATGCTGCGGTGCTGATCCCCGCTATCTGCCGTCTGCGCGATGCGATGCAGGCCGAATACCGCTACGGCGAACGCCCGCGTGTCGGGTCCGGCGGCGGTATCGGCACTCCCGATGCAGCCGCATCCGCGCTGATGCTGGGGGCGGAATTCACCCTGACGGGCTCCATCAACCAATGCACTGTCGAGGCCGGGACAAGCCCCTTGGTCAAGCAAATGCTGGCTGAGGCAGAGGTTCCCGACACCGCCTATGCCCCCGCCGGTGACATGTTCGAAATCGGCGCGCGGGTACAGGTGTTGCGGCGCGGTGTGCTGTTTCCGGCGCGGGCGAACCGGCTGTTTGATCTATACATGCACAAGGACAGTCTGGACCAGATTGACGCCCAGACCCGTGACCAGATCGAGACCCGCTATTTCCAGCGCAGTTTTGATCAGGTCTGGCAGGACTGTCTGGCCTATTGGCCGCCCGCCGCGATTGAACGCGCGATGGCCGTGCCGAAACAAAAGATGGCCTATGTCTTTCGGTGGTATTTCGGCCTGTCCGGGCGGCTGGCGCTGCAAGGCGTGGCTGACCGCAAGGTGGATTTTCAGGTGCATTGTGGCCCTGCGATGGGTGCTTTCAACCAGTGGGTCGCGGGAACCGATCTTTCCGATTGGCAAAACCGCAATGTCGCTGCGGTGAACACCCGCCTTTTGTCTGCCACAGCGGACCGCATCACCCGCGCCATTCAAGATCTTTCGAAAAGGTAACGCCATGACCCAACCCGTCATAGACCGCATCGCCGCCTATATCGAAACCCAGCTCCTTGTGACCTATGGCGAGGATTTTACCGCTGGCACCAACCTGTTTGAATCCGGCATCATGGACAGCTTCAGCTATGTCCAGTTGATCAATTTCTTGCAGTCGACTTTCGACATCACCTTGGGCGATGACGCGATCCTGACCAATGTGATGGTCAGTCTGCAACGCATGACCGATGCCGTGACCGCCGGATTGGCAAAGGTGGGCTGATCCATGTGCGGTATTGCCGGTTCCTTTGCCTTTGATGGCGCGACGATGCCCCCAAGCCCCGATGAAATCGTGGCAATGCTGGCGCGTATCGGACATCGCGGCCCGGATGAGGCCGGCACTTATCGTGATAGCCGCTGCACTTTGGGCATGGTGCGGTTAAGTATCCTTGATCTGGCATCCGGCCAGCAACCGATGGCAACACCGTCGCAACGCTACTGGTGCGTCTTTAACGGCGAGATTTACAACTACATCGAATTGCGCGCCGAATTGCAGGCGAAGCACGGCATGCGCTTTGCCACGGACAGCGATACCGAAGTTCTGCTGCGCGCGTGGGAAGCATGGGGCGTCGCCTGCCTGCCGCGCCTGAACGGCGCCTTTGCCTTTGCGATCTATGATCGCGAAACGGGCCGTCTGATTCTGGCGCGGGACCGGTTTGGAAAGCGCCCGCTGTTCTGGACCAAAGCTGCCGGTCGGGTGGTGTTCTCTTCGGAAATCAAGGGCTTCCTTGGCTGTCCCGATGTATCGCTGACGCCCGATCCTGCGCAAATCGCCACCATCCTTGGCTGTTGGACGCCAGCGCCGGGGCAAACCGGATGGGCGGGGATCGAAACCCTGCCTGCGGGCGGCTGGATGGAAATTGCGACCACCGGATCACTCCGGTCCGGCCGCTATGCCACGCTGGATTTCGCCGCGCGGGAAAGTTTTGCGTCGATGGCTGACGCCGCCGCCGCCGTGCGTGATGCGCTGGTGCAGGCGGTGACGATCCGCATGCGAAGCGACGTTCCGGTGGGGCTGTATCTATCCGGCGGACTGGACAGTTCGATCATTGCCGCCATCCTGTCCACCCTGCCAAGCCACGGTGCCGTGTCATCCTATTCCATCGGGTTCGAGGATGAATCGCTGGACGAAACTCCGTTCCAGGCGCTTGCCAGCCAGCGCTTTGGCACCCGCCACACCACGTTGCAGGCCACCCATGCCGATATCTGCGCCGCCTTCCCACAGGCGGTCTATCACGCCGAAATTCCGATCTTTCGCACCGCCTTTGTCCCGATGTTCCTGCTGTCGGAACGGGTGCAGCGCGACGGCATCAAGACGATCTTAAGTGGCGAAGGCGCGGATGAGGTGTTCCTTGGCTATGACCTGTTCCGTGAAACTATGCTGCGGCAGGCTTGGGCGGGGCTGGATGTGGAAACCCGCAAGGCGCGCGTGGCGCGGCTGAACCCATATCTGAAACATTTCGCCAATGCGCCGGGCATGATCGGGCTTTACGACCAGTTCGCAACCGAACGCCTGCCGGGACTGTTTTCGCATGAAATCCGGTATCAGAACGGCAATCTGTCGCTTCGCCTTTTGGCAGACCGCGCCTTGGCCGGTCAGGCGCTACAGCCGCTGATCGCGTCCACGCAGTCCGATGATGGCTTTGCCGCGCTTTCGGCGGTGGAAAAAGCGCAGTGGCTTGAGTTCAACACGCTTTTGTCGGGCTATCTGCTGTCCAGTCAGGGCGAACGGATGGGCATGGCGCATGGCGTAGAAAACCGCTGCCCGTTCCTTGATTTCAACGTCGTGGGCATGGCGGGTTCGGTGAACCTGAAACATGATGACGGCTGGACGGAAAAGGCCGTGCTAAAGGCCGCCTTCCCCGAATTGCCCGATGAAATCCGCGGCCGCCACAAGCACCCCTATCGTGCGGCAGACAGCAAATCCTTTGTGCAGGAACGGCCCGATTATCTGGAACTGGTGCTGTCGGCGCAGGAACTGGGGCGGTCGGGCGTGATTGATGCCCGCTTTGCCGAACGGTTGGTGAACAAGGTGATGACCACCCCGGCCGAAGGTATCAGCGTCGCGGAAAATCAGGCGTTTGTTTCACTGCTCAGCTTTCAGATGCTGCATGCGCAATATGTCTGCGGCCTAGGCCTGCCTGCGGTGTCGGAAACCGATCTGCGCGCGCGCCTCCGGGTGCAGGTTGACGAAAGGCTTGCCGCATGAAGCATGCTGAACCCATCGCCATCGTCGGCCTTTCCTTACGCTTTCCGGGGGCGGAAACGTTGGCCGATTTCTGGGACATGCTGGCCATAGGCGGGGTGGCGATCACCGAATTGCCCGCGCAACGGCGCGTATCGGGCTTTCCGCCGGACCGGCCCTTCTGGGGCGGCTTTGTCGATCAGGCGGACGGGTTTGATCCCCTGTTCTTTGGCATCTCGGCCCGCGAAGCCAACCGCATGGACCCGCAGCAGCGATTCATCCTTGAAACCGCATGGAACGCTCTTGAAGATGCTGCCCTGAACCCTGCCGCCCTGCCAAACCGTGATGTCGGTGTTTTTGTCGGGTCGTGCCATTGGGACTATCTGGAACTGCAATCCCGCGCGGGGCTGGAGCCGGAAGCGCATATGGCGACCGGCATTTCGCAGGCCATTCTGGCAAACCGCGTATCCTATCTGTTCAATTTCACCGGACCAAGCGTCAGCAATGACACCGCCTGTTCCAGCGCGCTGGTCGCCATCGAACAGGCGGTTCAGGCGCTGCGGGCGGGGGCGTGTGATCTGGCATTGGCGGGCGGTGCGAACCTGATCTGGTCGCCGGATCATTTCCTTGCCTTTGCCAAGGCCGGGATGCTGTCGAAAACCGGCGAATCCCGCGCGTTTGACCACCTTGCCAACGGCTATGTGCGCGGCGAAGGCGCGGCGATGGTGGTGTTGAAACCACTGACCCGCGCCGTGGCCGATGGTGACCCGATCCACGCCGTGATCCGCGAAGTGGCATCGAACCATGGCGGCCACAGCGCGGGACTGACCGTCACCAACCCCACCGAACAGGCCGCTCTGATCACCCGCGTTGTCACCCGCGCCGCCATTCCGCCCGAAACGCTAGGCTATATCGAGGCCCATGGCACCGGTACCCCGATCGGTGACCCGATCGAGGTGCGGGGTTTGAAAACCGCCTTTGACGCGCTTTACGCGCAGGCAGGCACCACCCCGGCCGAAGGTGCAATCCGCATCGGTTCGGTCAAGAACAACATCGGCCATCTTGAAGGCGCGGCAGGCATTGCCGGACTGGCCAAGGTGATCGCGGCACTTCATCATGGCAAGATCCCGCCCACTGCCGGATTTGAAAAGCCGAACCCACTGTTGCGTCTGGCGGGGTCGGGTTTGCGGATCGCGGACCGGCTGGAAGATTGGCCCCGCATCGCGGATCACCCCCGCCGTGCTGGGATCAGTTCCTTTGGTTTTGGCGGCACCAACGCCCATGCCCTGATCGAGGAATATTTGCGCCCGGCATCTGCGGATACGGTGCACGGTCCGCTGCCGATCCTGCTGTCGGCGCGCAGCCCAGCGGCGCTGCGGCATCGGCTGCAAACCTTGCGCGATTGGCTGGCCCGGCACCCTGATGCCGACCTGGCTAGTGTCGCGCGCAGTTTGGCCTTTGGCCGTGCCGCAATGTCGCATCGCGCGGCGCTGGTGGCGGATGATCTGGCGGGTGCGTTGCGCGGCCTGGCGGCCGAAGGTCTTTGCCAAGGCGTGGTGGACGAAGAAACCGCCGCCCTGCCCGCCAATGGGGATGATCTGGCGGCACTGGCACAAGCTTGGGTCACGGGCGGCGCGGTTGATTGGGCGGCGCATATCCCTGCAGGCCCGCGCCTGCATCTGCCGGGCTATGTGTTTGACCGGACAAGCCATTGGTTCGAACCCCTGCCAGCACCGCAGCCCACCGCAGCGCCGGTATCGGCCCTGCGGTTTGAGCAGAACGAAACCGGCGCACGGCTGCATGTTGCGGCAGATCACCCCTATCTCGCGCATCACATCATCGGCGGGGTGTCCATCCTGCCGGGCATGGTGACGCTGACCTATGCCGCGCAGGCTTTTGGCACGGCGGATCAATTCGCGGTTCTGGCCGATGTGGTCTGGCTGCGGCCTGTGCGGCTGGGCGAAAACGGCATCGACCTGACGTTCCACCTTGACGGCGCTGCGGATTTCGTGGTGCGCGATGGCGCAGGTGACGTGGTGGTGCGGGGCCGTTTGGCGGCGGCTGACCCCCTGCCCGCCTCCGACCCGCTGCCCGAAAAGTCGGTTGATCTGGGCCTACCCTATGACCGGCTGCTCGCGGCGGGCATCGCGCATGGCCCCTCCTTCCGCGCGGTGCGGGGCATGGCACTGGCTGGCGGTCAGGTTCTGGCCGACCTTGGCTTGCCGCCTGATGCCCCCACCCCTGATGGCCCGTCGCATCCGATTCTTCTGGACGCCGCGCTTCAAACGCTGGTTGCCGCGCTGTTCATAGGCGAACCGGCGGGGGTTCCCTTTGCCGTTGAACGCTTTGCGATCTCTGATCAGCCGCTGACACAGGCGGTGTCGCTGTGCCGACGCCGCGCCGACGGGCGGCATGATGTCGATATGATCTGCGAAGGGCGCGTTGTGGCACGCATCATCGGCCTTGCCACCCGTCCGGTCGCCGTGTCTGAAACCATCGTTGCGGATATGGCAGCGATGCGAGAACCCACCGCTACCTTGCCCGCGCCAATGCAGGCGCTTTTTGCCCAAGGCGGTGGCACCACCTTGATCGGGCAAGCAAGCGACGGTTTGCGCCGCCTGTCGCTGCCTGCGACCACCGCTGCGCAAGACCTGCATGATGGGCTATGGCAAATCCTTGATACGCTGCGGGGCTGGCTAAAGGATGGCCCGATGACCGCGCTTTGGCTGCAGGGCGATGCGTCCCCCTTTGCGGCGGCGGCGCTGCCATTGGTGCGGACATTGGCGCTTGAGGCGGGCGGAATTGCCATAACGCCCCTTGCCCCGGTTGTGCATCCCACCCTTGCGCGGCGCAGTACCGCCCAACGGGATGACATCGCGGGTGCGGTCGTGTTCCTTACGGGCGGCAGTGGAGCAATTGGTCGCGCGATGGCGGCGGCGCTGATGCGACGCGGCGCGGCGGCAGTGATCCTTGGCGGGCGCAATGCGCCGATAGGCGATGATTTCCCGTTTGTCCGCTGCGATGTTGCAGACCGTAGCAGCCTGCGTGCCGCGCTGGATGATACCATCCGCCGCTATGGCCGGATTGACGGGATCATCCACAGCGCCGGCGTGCTGAAGGACGGTCTGGCGCGTGGCAAGGACCGCGCGGCCTTTGACAGCGTGCTTCACCCCAAGATTGACGGGCTGATCGCGCTGGATGCCGAAACGGCAGATATGCCGCTGCGGTTTTTCCTTGTGAACAGCTCTGTCGCGGCGGTTCATGGGGCGGTGGGGCAATCCGATTACGCCGCGGCCAATGCCTTTATGGACCGCTTTATGGCCAATCGCGCCGAGCAGGTGGCGCGGGGCGAAAGATCGGGTCATTCCCTGTCCATTGGCTGGACCTTGTGGGCCGAAGGCGGCATACGCGTGACCGACCGCGTGGCGCGTAGCATGACGCGCCGGATGGGAACTGATCCGTTGACCACGGATCGGGCATTATCGGTGTATCTGGATGTGCTGGACGGTGCCTTGCCGCCGCGCGTGGTGGCCGGACAAGGCGATGTCGCAAGGTTCCTGCGCTTCCTGACCGATGGCGACACGCTGGGCCAACCGCCCGCCGCCCCAACAGCAACCTCGACCACGCCCGTCACCGATACACGCCCTGCGCTGGTGGATCGGCTGGTTCAAATGCTGGCCGAAACGCTGGGGATGGAACCCGCAACCCTTCGCCCGGGATTGCCGTTTGAACGCTATGGTTTTGACTCGCTTCTGGCGGTCGAAATGGTGGAAAAGCTGGAAAAATGGCTGGGCGTTTCGCTATCTGCAACGCTGTTTTTTGAAGCGCTTAACCTGAACGCCGTAGCCGACGCGCTGTTGCGGCAATGGCCGGATGCGCTGGCAGCAGCCCTGCCTGCCCCCTCCAGCCAGACCGCTTCCCCGACCGTGACAAATATTAAACCCATGACAGAACCTGCGACCTCACCCGCGGAACCCGTCCGCCCCGTGTCTGCGGCCCCTGTCGTGGACACCCGGCCCAAAGGGCGCGACATTGCCGTGATCGGGCTTGCCGGACGCTATCCCGGAGCCAAAACACTGGCGCAGTTCTGGGACAATATCGCAGCCGGCAAACACCACTTTACCCCCATCCCGACCAACCGCTGGCCCCATTCCGAGATTTATTTCCCGGAACGAGAGGTCATGGGAAAATCCACCATCCAGACCGGCGGATTTCTGGACGATATCGACCGCTTTGACCCGCGCTATTTCAGCATTTCGCAATCAGATGCCGAGGCGATGTCGCCCGAAGTGCGCCTGTTGCTGGAGTGCGCTGTCGAAACCTTTGAACAGGCAGGATATTCACGCGAAACCCTGCAATCCGAAATCGGCGGCGATGTCGGTGTTCTGGTTGGCACCATGAGCAACCATTACAACCTTTATGGTGTGCAGAACATGCTGACGCGCGGAGTGCGCGCCTCGGGCAGCTACACCGGCACCATGCCGAACATGATTTCCTATTTCTACGGGCTGACCGGACCTTCGATCTTTGTCGATACCATGTGTTCGGCATCGCTGACCGCGCTTGATCTTGGCGTCCGACTACTGCGTGAGGGGCAGTGCAAGATGGTGCTGGCGGGTGGGGTGAACTTGCTCTTGCATCCCTACAACCTGATCTCGTCCTCGCAGGAACATTTCACATCGAACCGGGCCGAGGTGATCCGCAGCTTCGGGCTTGGCGCGGATGGAACCATCCTTGGCGAAGGGGTTGGAACGGCACTGCTGAAACCACTGGCCGATGCGGAACGTGATGGCGATCTGATCCAGGCTATCATTACCGGGACGGCAATGGCCAACGCTGGGCCGCGCAACGGCTTTACCGTGCCAAGCCCCGCGATGCAGGCGCGCGCCGCCCGCGATGCGCTTGCCGATGCGGGGCTTTCGCCGCGTGATATCAGCTATATCGAAACCCACGGGTCCGGCACTAAACTGGGCGACCCCATCGAAATCACCGCCCTGCAAGAGGTGTTTGGCACTGCGGACGACGTGGCGCTGGGATCGGTGAAATCCAACATTGCCCATCTGCTGGCGGCGGCGGGGATTGCTGGATTTACCAAGCTGGTCCTGCAACTGCGCCACGGCCAGATTGCGCCATCGCTGCATTCCGATGTGCTGAACCCCGCCATCCCATTTGCGAAGACGCCCTTTGCCGTGAACCAGACCCTGCGCAACTGGCCCGCAGGTCAGGCGCCACGGCGCGCGGGGATTACGTCTATCGGCGCGGGCGGCATGAACAATCACATGATTGTCGAAGAATACCGCGCCAGCGCCGCGCCAGCCCTGCCCCGCCGTGCGGTTGTGATGCCGTTTTCGGCGCTGACGCCGGACCGTCTGGATCAGGTTCTGGCCCAGATGATCGACTGGATCGACGCCAATCCCGACGCCGATGCACAGCGCGTGGCCTATACGCTGCAAACCGGACGCACGGCGCTGCGCTGCCGTTTGGCGCTGGTCAGTGACAGCTTGTCGGATCTACGCCAAAGACTGGTCGCCTTCCGCGCGGGTGATCGTGGGGGGGCCGCTTATTGCGCCGATGTAATGGCCGAACCGCCGCATGCGCTGCTGACGGGGGCGGACCCGCAATCCTATGCACTGAACTGGGCGCACGGAGAGGTCGTGGATTGGTCCGCGCAGTGGCCGCAGCGCCCGCGCCGGATCGAGCTGCCGACCTATCCCTTTGAACGCACCCGCTGCTGGGTCGAGGTCGACCCTGACGCGCCCTCCGTCCTGCGGCCCGAGGTATTCCGCCGCCGCCTGCATCCGCTGATTGGGCGGAACGTGTCGGATCTTTCGGGGCTGCGGTTTGAAACGCGGGTGCGGGCCGATGATCTGTTGGATTACGTTTCGCGCCGCGACGGGGCAGTGTGGATCAGCCCGCTTTTGCTGGCCGATGCGGCGCTGGCGGCGTTGCAGGTGACGGGACATCCGGCGCGGGGTCTTACGGGGCTGGCCTTTGGCACGACGGATGTGGCGGCCCATGCGGCGCTGACGGTGCAGGTCGCACCCGATGGGGCGGTTGAAATCGCGGCGGACGGGGCAGTTCTGCTCCGCGCCGATCAAGACATGACCCCGCCCACGCCGCAGATGGCGGCAAACCTGACCCCTGACACCGACCCCGCCGCGCTGTTGGCGGATGCGGGGATCGACCATCGCCCCTATGCCCGCGGGATTGCGGCTTTTGCCGCCCGCCCTGACGGGCGTTTCGCCGCGACGATCAGGGCTGCAACCTATCGTCAGGACCATGATCGCAAGAACACCAGCCTGACGCCTGAATCCATCACCGCCATTGAAGACGCGCTGCGTCTGGCTGCGCGGGCGGCGGGGCGCCCGGATTGGGCGGCGCTGGATGTGCGGGGGGTTGCGTCCCTGCGCTGCACCGCGCAACCCGCCAGCGCCCACCGGATCGACGGGACGCTGCGCGTGACGGATCAGGGCGTGACCGCAGACCTGACGCTGACCGATGCCCATGGGGCGGTTGTGGCAAGTGTGCAGGGCCTGCAAGCCGCAACGGGCGCGGCCCAACCGCAGGCGCAAACCGCGCAGGCCAACGGTGAAACCGTGTTGCGTGGCATCGTGGCCGATATGCTGAAATTCGATCTGGCGCAGGTAGACAGTTTCACCCGATTTTACGATTTCGGATTTGATTCCATAGCTTTGGCTGCGTTGACAGATAAGGTGAATATCCGCTTTGGCGCGAACCTGACGCCTGCAGTCTTCTATGACGTGGCCAATATCGCGCAGCTTGCCGCGCAACTGGGCGCGCCGTTGCCGGAAAAACCGCGCAGCGTGGCGGCGGCCCACATTGCCCCTCCGCGTGCGAAAGTGGCCATCACGCAAGTCACGCAGCCAAAGACCGATGGCCAAATTGCCATCATCGGCATGGCCTGCCGCCTGCCGGCTGCCGATGGGCCAGAGGCGCTGGCTGATCTGTTGTTTGCGGGACGATCCGGCCTTTCGCCCCTGCCCGTCCGTTTTGATGCGGCTGACAGGGCGCGGATGGCGGCGGCGGGGGTTCCGGCCAAGGGCGGTTATCTGGCCGATATCGCCCGCTTTGACGGTGATTTCTTCCAGATGTCGCCTGCCGAAAGCGATGTGGCCGACCCGCAGCACCGCCTGATGCTGGAAACCGTCTGGCAGGCGCTGGAAGACGCCGCGCTGACCCCTGCTACCTTGCCGCGCGACACGGGCGTTTTCGTCGGCGTATCCGGCAATGACTACCGCGAGGCGATGCAGCGTGCGGGTGTGCCACCTTCGGGTTATATGGCCACCGGAACCTCGCTTGCGATGCTGGCGAACCGGATTTCGTTCTTGCTGGATCTGTCGGGGCCAAGTTCTGCCATTGATACCGCCTGTTCCAGCAGCCTTGTCGCCGTGCATCGCGCAGCGGCGGCGATCCGTGCGGGGCAGTGCAGCATGGCAATTGCGGGCGGCGTGAATATCACCTTGATGCCCGATGGCTTTATCGGCCCGATGCAGGGCGGCATGCTGTCACCCGATGGCGAATGTCGCACCTTTTCGGCCCGGGCCAATGGGTATGTGCGGGGCGAAGGTGCGGGTGTAGTGCTGTTGAAACCGCTGGCACAGGCGCTGGCTGACGGGGATCCGGTCCATGCCGTGGTGCAGGGTTCGGCGGAAAATCATGGCGGACGCGCGGGCTCCGTTACCGCGCCACGCATCGGTGCGCAGGCGGCGGTGATCCATGCCGCGATGCAAGGCATAGACCCCGTCCGTATCGGCGTGATCGAGGCGCATGGAACCGGCACCGAACTGGGTGATCCGGTGGAACTGGACGGTCTGAACCGCGCATTCGCCCAAAGTGCTGCGGAAAGCGGACAAACCCTTGCCACCGGCAGTATCCTGCTTTCGGCCATCAAACCCGCCATCGGGCATCTTGAGGCTGCGGCAGGCATCGCCGGCCTGATCAAACTGGTGATCTGCCGCAAGCTGGGCCGCGTTCCCGCCAATCTGCTGGGCCAGCCGGTGAACCCGTATCTGAACTTTGCCCAAGGCCCGTTCCGCCCTGTGGATCAGACCGAGCTTTGGCCGCAGGACCGCCCGTTGGCCGGGGTCAGCAGTTTCGGCTTTGGCGGGGTGAATGCCCATGTGGTGGTCGGCCCTGCGCCCGAAACGGTGATCAGCAGCGCCCCCGATGCGCCGGAACTGATTGTGCTAAGCGCGCGGACAGATAGCGCGCTCAGGGCGCGGGCGCGGGATCTGGTGCTTTGGCTGGATGGGCGGACGGATCAGCCGGGCCTGCATGGGCGTATCGCGGCCAGCCTGCGTGCCGGGCGTGCGCCGATGCGGATGCGTGCTGCCTTTATCTCGAACGGGTTGGCCGATCTGCGCGCGGCGCTTTCCGCGTTGGCGTCGGGGGATGACCGTCTGTGGCAGCGGGCCGAGGTTGCCGCCCGCCCGCTGTTCGATCCGGCAGCGCAGGTTGCGGCCAGCCTGACCGCCACGCCCGATCTGGCAACTGCGGCGGCATGGTGCGGCGGGGCGGAACTGCACCCCGAACCAGCCCCCCGTCTGCATTTGCCGGTCTACCGTTTCGAAGGGCCGACGCATTGGTTCCGCGCCCCAGAGCTCCTTGGCTCTGCGCCCGCAGCGATCCTCCCCACCCCGCAGCCCCGCATCGCGGATGGCTGGATCGACCGTCTGATCGAGGGCGACCTTACCCCCGCGCAGATGCTGCGACATTTGCAAGAGGATGTGACATGACCCCGCCCGCCCGCCTGTTCGCGGCCCGCTGGGGCCAGTCCGGCCGCAGCGCTTTTGCGCCCGCGCGTGTCGTGCTGACTGCCGATTGCCCGCCGGATTGGCAGGGTGATCGGCTTCTGTCGGGCATGCAGGCGATCTTGGACGATTTCACTGCCGCCGCGCGGGCGGTGTCGGGCCATCCTGCCACCCGTTATGTCACCACGGACGTACCGCTTGCCTATGGTCTGGCGGGCCTTGCCCGCTGCTTGCAGATCGAAAACCGCGGCGCTGCGGCTCAGGTGGTTTTGGCCCAATCGGCAGCTGCCCTTTCGCAGCCCTTTGCGGATGAGGTGCTGGTAGATGCCCGCTCCCCGACCCCGCTTTACCGGCGGTTTGAAACGATCCAGACCGCGCCGGACTGGCAGCCGCAGGGCCATATCGTCATCACCGGTGGCAATGGCGCGATTGCGCGACAGGTCTGTCAGGACTTTCTGGCCAAAGGCGCGGTCACAGGTCTGACGCTGATCGGGCGGAACGGTCCGCTGCCGGAAACCGCCGCGCTTTTGGCACAGGCACGTGCGCAGGGCCTTTCCGCTGGCTGGATTGTGGATGCGGGCGACCGTGCCGATAGTGCCGCGTTGCTGGCGGCGGCACTGGGTGCGCGCCGAAATGCGGCGGGACCGATCACGGCGGTTTTGCACATGGCAGGCGTTACGGCGGACGGGCTGTTGTCATCTGGAAACCTGCCGCCCCTGCCCGCCGTGCTGCGGGCAAAACTGGGGCTGGCCCGCGATCTGGACGCCGCCACGGCACAAGACCCGATCACGGTTTTTGCCGGATTTTCCTCGCTCGCCTCTGCCGCGGGGAATGAGGGGCAGGCGCTTTACGCCTTTGCCAACGGGAAGCTCGACGGCTGGCTTGCCGCACGCGATGCGATGGTGCGTCAGGGTCTGCGGCACGGGCGTAGCGCGGCGTTGAATTGGGGGTACTGGGATCAGGGCGGTATGCACCTTGGCGCGCAGACGCTGGCGGCGTTGCAGGAGAGGGACGGGGTTGAACCGATTGCCACGGCCCAAGGGCTGGCCGCGCTGCGGGCGGGGCTTTCCGGCGCGGCGGGACAAATCGCCATCGCGGCGGGGGCGGCTGACCGTATCCTGACACGGCTGAACCGTCCTGCAACGACTGCTGCGATGGCTCAAACGGCGCAGGCCGATCCGGCACTGCATCGGGCTGTGTCGCACCAGCTTTGCGCGGTTCTGGCTGCCGCAGGCGGGCGCGAGGTCGCCGAGATTGACGCTTTGGAACCCTTTGCCGCCTATGGTGTGGATTCCCTTATGATTGTCGATGTGATGCAGCGTCTGCGCCCCATTTTCGGCGATCTGCCCCGCGCGGCGATGTTTGAACATGGCAGCGTGGAGCGTCTGGCGCTTTGGCTGTCACAGGCGCATCGCGCGGCCAGCCTGAACTGGACGGGGAGCGGCGGTGGCGCCATGCCACCTGTCCCCGCAACGCTACCGATGGCACCCGCACAAACCACCCCCTCCCCTGTGGCGAGCGACGTTGATGTGGTGATCGTGGGCATGGGAGGCCGTTTTCCCGCCGCCGCCAATCTGGCGCAGCTATGGCAAAACCTGCTGTCCGGCCATGACGCCATCACCGACATTCCCGCCGACCGCTGGGATGTGGATGCGATGTTCGATCCGGATCCTTCGCGCGCCCATGCCGGTTACAGCTATGCTCGCTGGGGCGGTTTCCTGCCGGATTTCGCGGATTTCGACCCCGCCTTTTTCGGCATGACCCCGCGTGAAGCGGCAGAGATTGATCCGCAGGAACGCCTGTTCCTGATGGCGGCATGGCACGCGGTCGAAGACGCGGGACTAACCCCCGCCCTGCTGCGTGATGCGTTGCAAGGTGCGGTGGGTGTCTTCGCCGGTGTCACCAAATCCGATCATGCCCGCCTTGGTGCCAGACGCCATGCTGATGGCGCGCTGGTGCATCCGCGCGCGTCATTCAGTTCGGTCGCGAACCGGGTTTCCTTTGTGATGGATCTGCATGGTCCGTCGATTCCGGTCGATACCATGTGTTCATCGTCTATGACCGCGCTGCATCAGGCGCGGATGGCACTGCTGCGCGGCGAATGTGCGTTGGCGCTGGCGGGCGGGGTCAACCTGTATCAGCACCCGTCCAGCTATGCCGAGCTGTGCCAATCCGCGATGCTGGCCAAGGATGGCCGCTGCCGCAGCTTTGGCGCAGGTGGCAGCGGGTTTGTGCCGGGCGAAGGCGTGGCTTGCCTTGTGCTGACAACGCGCGAAGTGGCGGAACGCCTTGGCCTGCGGATTGACGCCGTCTTGCGCGCCACTGCAGTCAACCACGGCGGTACGGCGAATGGCTATACCGTGCCGAACCCCGCCGCACAGCGGGCTTTGGTGCAAGGCGTTCTGCAAACCGCACACCTGACCGCCCAAGATATCGGTATGGTCGAGGCGCATGGCACCGGAACTGCGCTTGGCGACCCGATCGAGGTGGAAAGCCTGTCAGCCGCCTTTGGCCCCGGTGCCGATTCAAGTTGCGCCTTGGGGTCGATCAAATCGAATATCGGCCATCTTGAGGCCGCCGCAGGTGTGGTTGGCGTCATCAAGGCCGTGCTGCAACTGCGCCACGCCCGCATGGTGCCGACGCTGCACAGCACGACCGCCAATCCCGACATCAACTTTGCCCGGAGCCCGTTCTGGCTGGTGCATGAGGTGCAGGACTGGACTGGCCCACGCCGTGCCATTGTTAATTCCTTTGGCGCGGGCGGGGCCAATGGTTGCGCGCTGGTCGAAGGGGTGGAACTGGCCGCGCCGCTCGGGGATGCCGTGCCAAATCTGCTGATCCTGTCGGCAAAATCGCGGTCCTCTCTGCTGCGTCAGGTAGGGGCGTTGCTTGATTGGCTGACCGCGCAAGATAACGCAGGGGCCGCGGATATCCGCCTGCTGCTGGCCGCGCGTCTGGGTCTGGGGTTGGAGGATATCACCCCCGATGCGGTGTTGGCCGATCTGGGGTTGTCTGCGGATGATCTGCGCTGGCTGTTGCTGGAAACCGGTGGCGATGACCTGACGCCGGATTGCCGGATTGCCGATCTGCGCGTCACCGGTCAGGCCGCGCAGGTTGATCTGGCGGCGCTGTGTGCCACATTGCAAATAGGCCGTGTGCCGCAGCCTGTGCGTATTGCCTTTGCCGTGGCCAGTGTCGCGGATGCAATCGCGGCGCTGCGGGCCTTGCTGGCCGATCCAGACCATGCGGGCATTGTCGAAATCACCAAGGCAGACCGCAGCGATCTGCGGCAGTTGCAGGATCATCCCGAATTCGCGCGGATGCTGGATGGCCTGTTGTCATCGCGCGATCTGTCGCGTCTCGCGGGGTTGTGGCGGCGTGGGATTGATCCCGACTGGCTGCGGCTTTACGCTCTT